>NZ_JBJEEX010000071.1:0-39398 GCF_051873495.1 Floccifex sp. | reverse complement strand
AACCAGGCTTTATAAAAAAAAGCCCACACTCGTTAGAGTGTGTTAGTTCAATAAAGATAACTTATACGAAAATGAGGTATTCTTAATGAAAAATTACAGAAAAAGAATTGCTGATGATATTCTAAAACGAAAACTAGAAGGTAAAGGTGCAGTATTGATTGAAGGGCCAAAATGGTGTGGAAAAACTACAACAGCCGAACAAATTGCTGCTAGTATTTTGTATATGGATGATTCAGAAAAGAAAGAACAAAATATAACTATGTCCGAATTAAATCCAAAGCGTTTATTAAAAGGAGCAACACCGAGACTTATCGATGAATGGCAACTTGCACCAAAACTATGGGATGCCATTCGATTTGAAGTCGACCATCGTCATGTTCTTGGACAATTTGTACTTACAGGGTCCGCTGTCCCCGCTGACACCAAGGAAATTACCCACTCTGGTACAGGACGTTTTACTTGGTTAACAATGAGACCCATGAGCTTATATGAATCAGGAGATTCTACTGGAGATGTCAGTTTAAAAAGTTTATTCGATGGCGAAACAGAAATTGATGGTGAATCTCAACTTGACATCGATCGTTTGGCTTTTCTCGTATGTCGAGGAGGATGGCCACAGGCAATAGATATGCGTGATGAAATCGCATTAGATCAAGCCATAGATTATTTCGATGCTGTTGTTCATTCCGATATTAATCGAGCAGATAACGTGCAAAAGAACCCTGAAAAAGTAAAACGACTCATGCGTTCCTATGCCAGAAACCAAGGCAGTCAAGTTCCTAACACGGTTCTAGCACAGGATGTTTCAGCAAATGACGAGACAACTATAAGCGAAGAAACCATAGCATCTTATGTCAACGCACTACGTAAAATATTTGTTATTGAGGATATGCCAGCATGGAATCCGAACCTTCGTTCAAAAACTGCAATTCGCTCATCCGATACACGATACTATGTAGATCCATCTATCGCAACTGCAGCTTTGGGTATCGGACCAAATGATTTAATAAATGATTTACGAACTTTCGGATTTCTATTTGAGACACTTTGCATTAGAGACCTCCGTGTCTTTGCAGATTCTTTAGATGGGGAAGTTTATCATTATCGAGATAAAGATGGACAAGAATGTGATGCGGTCATTCATTTACGAAACGGAAAATATGGTCTTATAGAAATCAAGCTTGGTGGCGATAAACTCATTGAAGAAGGCGCGAAGAGTCTAAAATCAATGAAAGCTAAAATTGATACTGACAAAATGAAAGCACCATCTTTTCTTATGGTTTTGACAGGAACAAGTGATTGGGCATATCGTCGTCATGATGGTGTATATGTTGTTCCGATTGGTTGCTTAAAAAACTAATATAAAAAATACAGTACAATCCCTCTAGTCATCATTAATTGATACACAAAGAAGTGATGACCACATTATTTTCAACCTTTTACAATTTCATTATATAAGAAATAAAATATAGATGGTAAAGGCATATAATTATGAAATATTATTGTGCCATATACCATCTAATTTTTTATTATCCATAATTATTTATTTCTATAATTAGGAATACCATCAAAGATTCCCGACAAATACATTTTCTCTAAATTCTGTGATTGTCTAGGGCTTTCTGACGAAAATCTTTTAAGAACACTTCCCTCATTTCCTTTAAAATCAACAGAATAAATTTGATCAGGTCTAAATAAAGATGTTTTTAAAATATTAGTTGAATGAGTTGCGATAATTAATTGTGATTCATTGGAATTTGTTAATATATAACGAATTAAAAGCTCTTCTAATTCATTATGAAAAGAAGCAGCATTAAATTCATCAATAATTAACATTCCATCGTTATTGACAATATGAAGAATAATAGGAATCAAAGGAATTAATTCTTTATTTCCCTGTGATTCCAAATGCAATGGAATCCAATAATCACATTCGTCTTTTTTGATAAAAAATTCTTTTTTATCTCCTAAATTAATATTCAAAAAATCACTTACTTTTGATTCATTAGTATACTTTAAAGTATAACCAATTTTTGATTGTTCAAGAAAACGATTCATTTTAATTACTGTTTCATCAGTAACATTTTCTACTAAAGCACTAAGCGTTTTTTGACCAAAGACAACACTTTTTTTATTAGAAAAATCACAATAAATTGAATTCTGTAAATAATTAAACCATTTTTTTAACACCGGAAACCTAGAAAATTGCGTATTAAAATATATATTCCGTAAAAATAAGACATTCTTTGCGATTGAATCACTATGATAAAAAGTGGTCTCTGTCAATTCCGTTTTTGCTTCCAGCCCCAATCTTTCTAATACAACGTTATGATCCAAGACTAGTTTTTCACTAACTACATTTCCATCGCGACTAAAAACAAATTCATATTGAATATCATGTTGATCTATTTCAAATGAATAACCTAATTCTAAATTCTCATCATTGTAAAAACACATTTGTAAAGGAATGGCAACATCACTATCAACAAATAATAAATCTAATAATACGGATATCGCATGTATCGCATTCGATTTACCAGAAGAATTAGGTCCAAAAAATGCCAATCCTTTAACAATTCCATTTTTAACATTTGTTTTTTCCAACATACTATACTTAGTTGCTTTCAAGTCAATTGTAGTCTTATTTTTAAAAGATTTATAATTTCTGATTGTCACTTCTTTAAGCATATTATCCTCCTGTTACAATTTTATTACATTTATAATTTTATTTACTGTAATTTATTTACACTTAAATTATATAATAAATATACTTATTATTCATCTAATTTCTAAAATCAATTCTTTTTTCTAACCAAAAAATAAACTTTTCTTAATATTTTCAAACTCAAAATATTAATTATTTGTGTTTATACTTACTTTGAAGGAGGAAATACATGACTTCAAAAGAATCTATTATTAAAACAAGTACTATTGTTTTGTTTTGTATTTTTATGGGAATGGCTCTTTTTGTTTGTATTGATGGATTAATGAAAGGACACTTTCAATCGATTCAAACTCTACAAACCTATATATCTTCCTATGGAATATGGGGACCCTTGTTACTTCTAATGATTCAATTACTACAAGTAATTCTTCCTATTCTTCCTGGCTTTGCTGGATGTATTGTAGGATCGGTTTTATTTGGAGCTGCCAATGGTTTTTGGATTAATTATATTGGTATTAGTTTAGGTTCCATCATCGCTTATTTCTTGGCAAAACGATATGGAACTAAATTAGTCAATAAAATGATGCCCATGGAAAAATATCAAAAATACATCGATAAAATCAATCAAAGTAAAAGCTATACCTTATTACTATTCTTAGCTATTTTACTTCCCTTAGCTCCCGATGATTTTTTGTGTTATTTTTCTGGACTCATTAATATGTCATCAAAAAAATTCATAACAATTATTATTCTAGCGAAACCTTGGTGCATACTAGGATACTGTATTTTCTTTGCGTATTTTATTTAATGGAGGATTTATGATTGGATTTTATAATTACACTGTTATTTTAACTTATATAGGAATGATTTCCGGATTTGTAGGAATCTTATCTGTTTTTAATGGAAACCTAAAAATGGCCTTAATTTGTTTATTAGTTGCCGGACTTTGTGATATGTTTGATGGTAAAATTGCCTCAACTATGAAACGAACAAAATCCGAAAAACGCTTTGGCATTCAAATTGATTCCTTAAGTGATTTAATTTGTTTTGGAGTTCTACCTTCTCTTATTATTTTTTCATGCTCCAAAGGAAGCCTACCTATGTTTATTTGTGCTGGATACGTTTTATGTGCTTTGATTCGCTTAGCTTGGTTTAATGTTGACGAAGAACAAAGACAAGATAGTGAAAATGGATCAAGAGAAAACTATTTAGGATTACCCGTTACAAGTTCTGCTATTTTAATTCCTTTGTTTTTAGGAACCCTATTAACATTTCATCTTGTTCTTGATTATTCTTATTGGTTTCTTTTATTGATTGCACTTGCTTTTATAACTCCATTCCCATTAAAGAAACCACATACACTTGGAAAAATATTATTGATTTTAATTGGAATTGTTACATTGGTTGTTGTTGTGATGGGATGTCGTGTTCTATGAATCAAAACAATAAAATGGTAAGTTTTTTATATGGTAACTTACTAGGAAGAATTCTATTAAAAATGATTATGAAACTGCATATCGATCGAATTATTGTTAAGTTCTTATGCAGTTCCTACTCAAAGCCTATTATTCCTTATTTTATAGAACACAACAACATTGATATTCCATTTGAACAAAAAGAAACTTTTAATACTTTTCGTGATTGTTTCGCTCGTACAAATGAATATCTAACAATTGATGAAACTCCAGAACATTTAATCAGTCCATGTGATGGATTCTTATCTGTATTTCCTATTGATAAAAGTAGTACATTTTCAATAAAAAAATCACACTATAAACTAACTGATTTTTTTAAAGATGAAGAACTATCAAAAAAATATATTGATGGAACTTGTTTAATATTTCGTCTATGCGTATCAGATTACCATCACTATTGTTTTATTGACGACGGATACCAAGGCGAAAACCATTATATTGAAGGACAACTACATAGTGTTCAACCCATTGCCTGTGAAACCATTCCTGTCTATGTTTTAAATAGACGAAGTTGGGCATTATTATCAACACATCACTTTGGAAATGTCATTCAATGTGAAATTGGCGCATTAGTCGTTGGTGGAATTGTTAATGAAATAGAAAACAATCATTTTAAAAAAGGAGATGAAAAAGGCCATTTTGAATTAGCTGGTTCAACGATTGTTCTTCTCTTTGAAAAAAATAAAATTAAATTAAATCCCGAATACTCTCAAGAAGAAGTGAAAGTAAAACTAGGACAATGGATTGGAAATTCAATATGAAACAAAATAAAAAAATAATTGTGATATTGTTACTGGCATTTATTTGGAATCAAATTGTATATACAGGAGCCAAATACATTGCCCTATCTTTTCATCACTATGATATGACACTAGCTATTGATCAATGGATTCCCTTTTGTCCTCAATCCATTGTCATATATTTTGGATGTTATGTATTCTGGATTATTAATTATTACTTATGTGCTAAACAAGACAATATCGATAGTTCTATTTTCTTTACTAGCGATATTCTCTCTAAAGCCATTTGTTTTATATTTTTTATTTTGATACCAACAACAAATATCCGACCCGATATTGTTGGTAATAGTTTTTGGGATGAAGCTATGCGTTTTTTATACCAAATCGATGCACCCTATAACTTATTTCCTTCTATACATTGTCTAGTAAGCTGGCTATGTTGGATAGGACTTAGAAAACGCAAAGACATCCCAAAAACATATAAAACATTTACTCTAATCCTTGCTTTACTCGTTTGTCTTTCTACTTTAATGACACGACAACACGTAATTGTTGATTGTATTAGTGGAATAGCCCTAGCTGAGTTTAGTTATTGGTTTACAAAGAAAACAAAGATTTATTTGGTTTATGATAAATTAATAAAAAATATAAAAATTAGATAGTATATCGACTTATTCAGATCAAGTAAAAAACTGCCAAGTTAAACATTTGGCAGTTTTTCTATGTAAATAAATTTCTCTATCCATTTATCTTATGTTTTTGTAAATACTCCGAAAAAGAACTAGCCGGTAACATACGTTTCTTTGCCAACATTTTACTCCAAATGTTGTTTCCATCAGCTTCGGTTATTAATCCTTTTTTCAATGCTTCTAATAAAATTTGTCCTGTATCGATATGCTTTAAACCGTACTCTTTAATATAAGGAGCAATATCTTTATAGTTATTACTTGCAAGAATTCCATTATATGTTTTAGCCAATGCAATGCCACCTGCTTCACCACGACCTATACTTTTTTGTCCCTTTTTCCCACGTATAAGTTCGGAATACAATCGATATTCCTTTGTACCTGTATTGATTAATTTAACAGATACATCTTTACTATCAATCATCACATCCACGCGTTGTTTTATATGTGGAATACTTGGATTTGACAATTCTTGATAAACAGGCTCTGGTAAAATAATTTTTCCACCATAAAGCTCATGCAATATATTCGTATTATTAATCCACAAAAAAGCAGATAAACAATCTGTGTCAAAAAAGTAATCACTAGTCATTCAAATTTTCTTCCTCATCAAAATCGTATACTATGTCAGCTCTATACGCATCCATCAAAAGTTCTTCCCTTTTTCCTTCTGAAATCAGCTCTTTTTCAGCCATTTTTTCAACTTTTCGTATATATTCACCTGTTGTAAAATATTGTCTATTTTTTTCTGTTGGAAAATATAGCTCTTTACCATATCCCAACTTAGCCGCTAATGTAGAGACCGTAATAGCTTTATAGTCATTCGCAATATCACTACTAATCAAACCATCACTTACTAATCGATGAATCATTGCTTGATGACTTACTTGAAAAAACTGTTCTGCATCAATTACTTTCTCAATATCCCATTTGCCTTTATCAAGTTCATATTCTAATAACGCATCATAGGGCATCAACAAATAACTTGCAAATTGATTTGCTTCTTTTTCTGATTCTGATTTATCACCATTCATATTCATATCACAAATTACTCGTTGCATATTCTCTTCATATAGGACATGATACAATTCATGTGCTAATGTAAATCTTTGTCTTCCATAAGATGTAGTTGAATTTATACAAATGACAATATCTTCATTCTCTTTTGTGCACATTCCACTTATTCGTGGTGATAACGGATACTTAACTATCGTAATTTTTTTATCTTTCCATCCATTCACAATTGCAAAAATATCAATTGGCGAATAAGCATCTTCATTCCAAATTCTTCGTGTTCGCAATGCTAATGAATTTAATTCTTGCGCTGTTTTCATACTTTTAGTCCTCTATCATTTCATTCATATAGCGAATATTCATAACAATTTTATTGATGGCTGCTATACTCTCTAAGTCTTCTGTCTGAATTCCATTTGAACGAAACGCAAAATTTAGTGGAATATAAGTATCATCTTCTCCAAACAAATACGCTTCAGAACATCCAAATAAATTACATATTTTTTCAATCAACGTTACATTTAAACTTCTTGTTCCATTTTCTAACTTTGTAATCATCGACTGATCGACTCCTAAATATTTTGCCATTTGTTCCTGTGTCATTTTGCTTTCTTTTCGCAATTGTTTTAACCGAACGTTTTTTTTATTGGATTCCATTTTATATTCCCCTTTCAAACACCTTTATTGTATATATATTATATTTTACATTTGTCATATTTTCAATTTAGTTTTACACTAATTTTATGACACATTTATTATTTTGTATCTTCATCATATCCATTAAATCAAAAAAGAAAAGCAGCAATCAAACTAATTAAGTTCAATTACTACCTTAATATCTATTAATCAAATATAATAGCCTTTTTCTTTCCCTTCTTATTACGAGGATGTTCTTGAATACGTTGTACATAATCTAAGTTAATAATCTGTACATTATCTCCACTTTCTACAAGAATCGCTCCATCAGAAACTTCTTTAATAATTCCTTGTTGAACACTACTACTTGTCAAAATATAAATTAAACATTCTTTATCAATAAAACGCTTTGCGAACTCAACCATTTCCTTTTTTCCTTTCTTTTTATTTATTATCTTTTGCGTAATAATGGTTTTATTTCTTCTCTCTATATATAAAAGTATAAATATAAAGATTGCGATTATTCCTGGATTCAAAACATCACCTTCTAAAATATTTTATTTCCTTGTTTCGATTGTTTCATTGCTTCTAAACAATAAGCCGATAAATTTACAATCCAAATCAAACAAACAATAAACGATGGTAAAAAACCAATATCAAATATAAAACCACCAAGTGCTAAAAATACAATCAATATACAACAAAGATTATTCGTTACTGAATAGGATTTAAAAGCACTTTTCCCAATAATAATTCGTTCTGCTTCATCACAATTATCTAACCATTTCTTTTGGAAACGTAAATCATAAACCGATACCCCATCTTTTTCAGGATATAATTTCTTTGTCGCATCTATACTTTTTTGTTGAAGTAAAGTTGTTTCTACTAAAACAAGTACAAAAGCAACTAGTGCAACTATAAAAGAAATAGTAGTTGAACTTTGATCAAATAATGTTAATCCATTGGCATATACAGCTGAAATTAAGAAGAAATTCAATACAATGGCACATCCGGATAACCAAATCACAATTGATAACTTTCCATCAATCATATCCGATACTTCTTCATCTTCTCCATCCCAAGTATTCAATAATTTTTTAGCTTTACTATACATAGGTCCACAAATTAAAGGGATAACGATTGCTAAGGCAATCAATAAAATAGTTGCGATATAACTTGAAAAGTAACCTGATGCATCTTTTAACAAGTTGTTCAATCCACTAAATTGAAAACTTGCCGAACAATATCCAAAGATCCCACCACAAATACAACTAATTACCAATACCAATAAAAACGCTGGTAAAGCTTTACGATTTTCTTTATTCATCTTCTTCCTCCTGTAAATAAAAGATTTCTTCTACATTAACACCACAAACTTTGGCAATTGTTAATGCTAAAGTAATTGATGGAGAATAATCTCCTCTTTCAATCAAAGAAATCGTTTGTCTAGATACACCGCATAATTTCCCCATTTCTTGTTGATTGACATTCAACGCTGCTCGTTTTTCTTTTAAACGATTTTTTAATATCATGTTGCCTCCTTTGACAATTATTTTTGTCTAAATGACAACTTTATTTGTCATTTAGATTGTATTATTGACTTTTATGATTGTCAATAAAAAAATTGTTTAAATCTATATAGATCTAAACAATTCTTATAAAAGATTAATACCACTCTTCCATCAAAAGAAAATCACGAATATTACGATGCTTAATACCATTTCGACTCATATCAAATTCATCCATGGATACTACATATTTAGGATAATTATCACAAATTTCATCATACACACCAAATTCACGTGCAATTGTTTCTTCACTGGCTAACAAATAAGCAACTTGAACATACAATTTTTCTCCTTGTTTGGTGCATACAAAATCAATTTCTTTATCATTTACTTTTCCTACCGTAACATCATATCCACGACGTAATAACTCCATAAATACAATATTTTCCAAAATTAAATTGATGTCACGCATATTCCCGCCGAATACAGCTTGTCGAATTCCGTGATCTACAATATAGTATTTTTCATTCGTCGCAAGAATCTGTTTTCCTTGTAAGTCTTCGCGCTTTACTTTGTAAAACAAATACGAATCGCAACAATATTTTAAATAATTTAAAATGGTTTCTGATGCAACAGAACACTTCTCATTTTTTAAAAATTTAGATAGTGAAGTAGCAGAGAATGTATTCCCTATATTTGCCATCACATACGCTATAATTCTTTCTAATAAATCTACATCCCGTATTTTATTTCGTTTTACAATATCTTTTAGCTGTACTGAGTTAAATAAATCAAACAAATATTGTTTACTAGCCTCAGTGTCATAACGAATATTAGCTAGATAAGGCATTCCCCCTGATAAAAGATATTTTTGAAAACAAACTTGGATTGATTCAGTAGGAACAATCGTTTGATAAAGTTCTATAAATTCTTTAAATGAAAAAGGATAAATCACAAACTCTACATATCGTCCTCCAAGATATGTTGCCAATTCTCCTGATAATAGTTTCGCATTTGATCCCGTAATATAAATGTCACAATCAAGGGAAACACGCTAAGAATTGATGCATTTTTCCCAATTCTTCACTTCTTGAATCTCATCAAAAAATAAATATACTTTGCCTTCAATATTTTGTGCTCTTTTCTTAATTTCCTTATGCAAAGATTCAGCTGTTTGAAGATGAGAATAACTCATATCCTCAAAATTAATAGAAATGAATTGTGAAGAATTGACTCCTGAATCCATCAATTCTTGTTTAATAAGTTCTAACATAACCGATTTACCACAACGATGCATTCCTATTATTGCTTTAACTAAATCCGTTTTCATAAAAGGCCGAATGCGTTTCATATATAATTCTCTTTTTATCATAGCCATCACCGTCCTTTTTATAGTTATATTTTATCAATTATCATAAAAAAAGGATATGTACTTTCATACATACCCTTTAAAATTATAAAATTTCTTTTAAATAACGAGCCAATGCATCTTGCCAAGTAGGAAGAGGTGTGAATCCCTTTTCTTGAAGTTTCGATTTATCTAAACGTGAATTAAAAGGACGAGCCGCTTTTGATAAACCATATTCTTCTGTAGTTACTGGTATAACTTTAGTATCATAATTTGCTTGTTTAAAAATTTCTACTGCAAAATCATACCAAGAAATATAACCACCTTCATTTGTCGCATGATAATAACCATATTGTTCACTTTCAATCATATCGACTAATAAACGAGCTAAATCATATGTATAAGTAGGCGTTCCAATTTGATCATTTACCACACGCAAAGTATCATATTTCTTTCCAATATTTAACATGGTCTTAATGAAGTTATTTCCATTTAAACCAAATACCCAAGCAATACGAACCACAAAATATTTATCCAAGATTGAAGAAACAAATTGTTCTCCCTCTAATTTTGTTTGACCATAAACATTTAATGGCTTATAGTCTTTACAATCTGGTTTCCAAGGTTGTTCTCCTTGTCCATCAAAGACATAATCCGTTGATAAATATAAACACTTCGCATCCACTTCTTTACAAGCCAAAGCAATGTTTTTAGTTCCTAAAGCATTTACTGCACGAACTTTTTCAACTTTGTCATCATCTTCAGCTAAATCTACCGCAGTCCAAGCAGCGCAATGAATTACAGCATCCGGTTGAATTTCTTTAATCACATTCATTACCGCTTGTTCATCGGTAATATCCAAAGAAACATAGTCGGCTTTGGTTACAGCAGAACCATCTTGGATACCACTATAAACATCTTGAATATCACTTCCAATGCCAACATGTCCTCTTTTGACAAGTTCATTGATTACATCGTGTCCGAGTTGTCCTCCAACTCCTGTCACAAATACTTTCATTATTTATCCAATCTTCCTTTTTCTACATACATCTTATCGAAGTAATTACGATATTCACCACTAATGATGTTTTGCCACCATTCCTTATTATCTAAATACCATTGAATGGTCATTGGAATTCCAGTATCAAATGTATATTTAGGCTTCCATCCTAATTCTGTTTCTAATTTAGTTGGATCAATGGCATAACGTCTATCATGTCCTTTACGATCCGATACAAATGTAATCAATGATTCAGGTTTATTTAAGGCATGTAACACTGTTTTAACAACCTCTAAGTTTGTTCTTTCGTTATGTCCACCAACGTTATAAACTTCTCCTACACGACCATTTCTTACGATTAAATCAATGGCAACACAGTGATCATATACATGTAACCAGTCACGTACATTTTCTCCTGTTCCATATACTGGAATTGGTTCATCATTTAAAGCACGAGAAATAATTAATGGAATTAATTTTTCTGGGAAATGATAAGGACCATAGTTATTTGAACAACGTGAGATTGTCACTGGTAAACCATATGTACGATGATAAGCCAATACAAATAAATCGGCACTTGCCTTAGCTGAACTATAAGGACTTGAAGTATGTAATGGTGTATTTTCCGTAAAGAATAAATCCGGACGATCTAATGGTAAATCACCATATACTTCATCAGTACTTACTTGATGATAACGTTTGATTCCATATTTAACACAAGCATCTAGTAAAGTTGTTGTTCCCATAACATTTGTCTTCACAAAGATTTCTGGATCTTCAATACTTCTATCAACATGAGATTCCGCTGCAAAGTTTACAACAACATCAAAGTGTTCTTTTTCAAATAAATCAAAGATAAATTCACGATCCGCGATATCCCCTTTGACAAACTTATAGTTTGGTTTATCTTCTACTGGTTTACAAGTCTCTAAATTTCCAGCATATGTTAGTTTGTCTAAATTCACAATCATATCTTCGGGATATTTATTTACCATGTAATGAACAAAGTTTCCACCAATGAAACCCGCTCCACCTGTTACTAAAATTTTCATTTTTATTTTCCTCCATATACAAATTGATTATTTGATTGTTCTAATTCAGGGGCAACCGTATCTTTTTCAGACAACACCGGTTCGATACCATTTAATAAACCTGACCAATCTACATTAACGGTTGGATCATCGTAACGCATTCCCCCTTCAGATTCTTTATTATAGACATTATCAACTTTATATCTAAATTCAACATTGTCTGTTAATGTTAAGAATCCATGTGCAAAACCTTGAGGAATAAAGAATTGACGATGATTTTCTTCACTCAACTCAACACTTACCCATTGACCATATGTAGGAGATCCTTTACGAATATCCACTGCTACATCAATAACCGTTCCTTTTGTACAAGAAACTAATTTTGATTGAGCATATGGTGGATTTTGCCAATGTAGACCTCTTAGTGTTCCTTTTTGAGCACTAAAAGACATATTATCTTGTACAAAATCAACACTTATCCCTAAATTTTCATATTTAGGTTTTGAATATGTTTCGGTAAAATAACCACGATGATCCCCGAATACATCGGTATCAATAATTAAAACACCTGGAATTTTTGTTTCTGTTACTTTCATAGCTTCCCTTTCTATTTGATATACTTACGATCAATAATCTTCTTTAAATACGCACCATATTGGTTCTTTTTATAAATTTCATACGTACTATATAACTGTTCCTTAGAAATCCATCCATTTTCATAGGCAATTTCTTCCAAACAAGCAATCTTACGATGTTGATGTTCTTCAATTGTTTTTACAAAATTAGTCGCATCCACTAAACTTTCATGTGTACCTGTATCCAACCAAGTAAATCCATCTCCTAATAAAGTGACATTTAATTCATTGTTTTCTAAGTAAATACGATTTAAATCGGTAATTTCTAATTCTCCACGAGCACTTGGTTTTAAACTCTTGGCGTATTCTACAACACGATTATCATAGAAATACAATCCCGTTACAGCATAATTTGATTTAGGATGTGCTGGCTTTTCTTCCAAAGAAACAGCCTTTCCATTTTCATCAAATTCAACAACACCAAATCGTTCTGGATCTTCTACATAATATCCAAATACTGTAGCTCCTTTTTCTTGATTTGCAGCTTGACGTAAACGTTTTGATAAACCATGACCATGGAAAATGTTATCTCCTAAAATCATGGCACAACTATCATTTCCGATGAATTCTTCACCTAAAAGAAAAGCTTGGGCTAATCCATCGGGACTTGGTTGTACTTTATATGATAATTCCACACCAAATTGATGACCATCTCCTAATAATTCTTGGAAACGAGGCGTATCATCTGGTGTTGAAATAATTAATATTTCTTTAATTCCTGCCTGCATTAAAATCGACATAGGATAATAAATCATTGGTTTGTCATAAATAGGAAGAAGTTGTTTACTTGTAACTTTTGTTAGTGGATAAAGACGTGTTCCACTTCCTCCTGCTAAAATAATACCTTTCATAATGAAATCTCCTTTTAATGATACATATACATTAAACCCTTACGCTACGTAAGAGTCAAGTCATTCATCTTTTACACTTAAACAAACAAGCTTCTTTCGTAATGGTAATAGCTCCATCTTTTTTGATTTTATCATTTAAAAACACATAAAATTCATCATAGCGATTCATTAATTTTTCATTTTGATTGCCATGACAAGACAATACATAATCCACTAAAGGCTTGGCATCATCTATAACTAGTTTGTCATCATAACAAATTAATTCAACATCGGAAAAATAAGGTGACAACAATTGTTTTCCATTTTCTTTTCCAAATTTTGTATATAAACTTGATTTTGATAAATAAATATCACTGTCAAATTCATGAACCAATTCACTAATTTCTTTCATGTGATTTTTTCCATAAGTCGTACAATAAAAAGTTCCCTTTTCCTTTAAAACACGTACAATTTCTTGTAGTCCCTTTCTTAAATCCGGTAGATAAAACAAAACATGATTGGCAATAACACAATCAAAAAAATCTCTTTTAAAGGGAATATTCTCACAAGGAAAAACCATAAAACTAAAATCATCGCTTAATTGTTTCGATACATCTTCAATCATTCCTCTTGATGAATCCGATAAGAAAAACTGACGATTTCGTAATTCAATGTGATTCTTTTTCCAGAGTTCTCCAGAGCCACATCCAATTTCTAATAACGTATTCACTTGTTTAAAATCAATTTGTTTAAAGACCCATTCAAACCAAGAATCCTTTCTTTGTGAATATAAATCATGAAGTTGAATACGAACTTTTAAATTATTGGAGTTTTTATACGATTCAATCATTTCATCGTCTTTCGACAATAAATTTAAAACCTCAATAACTTTATTCCAATTCATTCCTTCACTTTCAATCGTGTTCATCATAAAAGACAAAGACTCTTTAATGTTTTGATAATAGTCGATACGATTTTGAATTAAATCATATTGCATCTGTAAAGAATTCAATAAATCCTCTTTTGAATTGTCTTTTGACAACATCGGAGCAATTTCTTCAATGGAAAAACCTAAATTACGAAGTAAGATAATTTTTTGAAGCCGAAGTAAATCTTTTTTATCGTATTGACGATACCCATTTTCCTTAATAAAAGAGGGTTTTAATAAACCCACTGAATCATAATAACGAAGTGTTCTTTGTGAAACATTTGCCATCTTGGCAAACTTTCCTGTTGTATAATACTCACTCATATCTTTCATCCATACTCTTTTTAAATGAATCATACGTAAAATGAGATAAATACGTTTCTTTACAATTGTTTCGTTTTTGTTTGTTTTCTTCTATTGTCTCATTACATACATTTAAAGCAACTTGTTTCATATTAAAAGAATCCACATTATATCCCAATTGATTGGTTTCCACTAAATTATAAGTATCTTTTTGAATAGTGTTGATTAAAGGAAGCGAACCACATAAATAATCAAGTGACTTCATTGTCAACCCCACGACTACACTAGGCTTCATAACATTTAAAGCATAGTGACATTGATCAAAGATTTCCTGTTTTGAATGACTATCATATACTTCTTTATAATCAATCACATTGATACCATTTTTCATACACTCATCAATTAATTCTTGTTTCATTTCCCCATTACCAATAATATGTAAACGAACTTTTTTATATAAAGAACACTCTTTTAGAAAACTCACAATAAATGGAATATCAATAATATTGTTTATACTTCCCAAGTAACAAAAATCAATTTTATCACTTGATAATTGTACATTACTTTCTAATGGCATTTGTTCCTTAGACCAATACAATGTAGATGCTTTTTCACAATCATTTAAATGAAGCTTTTCTTTAAATAAATCACATTCACAATAAATCCAATCCGCATCTAAAATATAGTTATCACGCATATTTTTCCAAAGTGTAAATGGAAAATGGGATTTAAAATGAGAAATAGGCATTGTTTCTGGCCATAAATCAATGACATCAAAAATCAATTCACATTTATGTTCTTTTTTATATTCACTCATCGTTTTGCATAATGAATTACAAGGAATCAAACAATAAATACAATCCGGTTGAATTTGTTCTAATTCTTTTTTTACTTTATTGGCAAAATCATAGTGATTATATAAACGATCTATGCTTAAATTCTTTTGATAGGGATGCGTTTGAATTTGAATATCCGCTAAATCCGAATCAATGTGCGCTTTTTTGCGATGTGAAAAAGAGGAAGTCATGACAAGTACTTCCCATCCTTTTTCTTCATAATATTTTTTTATCAGTTTGACACGATCAAAATACGTATCAAATGCACAAACGATTGTTACTTTCATTTATAGCCTTTCTGTTAATTCAATTGATTTTTCAAAATCAACAACCTGATAATCCATTCCTGGATATACACTCAATGACTTATCATAACTACTATTTCCAAAAGCTTTATTCGCAAGTTTTCCTATTTTACCAGGAACAAAACTAGACACAAATACCGCTGGTTTTAAAACTCTTAAAACCGGTGCTTTATGATGATGAACCTTGGCAACTTCTTCCATAATTTGACTTGTACTCACGTACTCTTTATTTTGAGGAAAGAAAATTCCTGATTTTCCAACCAAAATAATCTGACACAACAATTCACTTAAATTATCAATAAATAAAACCGAACGTTCATTATCACTATAAGGTAATACAGGACTCTTTTGGGCAATCTTTGATAATAAAGGATAATTTCCTTTCGAATGAGGTCCATAAATCATTGGAGGACGTATTGTCACAACGTTAAACTTAGAATCCATTAATTCACGAATCTTTTGATCCGCTTGCCATTTAGAATCTCCATAAAAATTACTTGGATTTGGTTGAGTAACTTTAGTAATGCGATTGTTTTCATGAACCGAACTATTTTGTCCATAAATAATCATGCTAGACATAAAGATAAATTGAGAAACACCTTGTTCCTTAGCCTTTTTAGCGCACTCTACAGCTAAATCACAATTGATATCGTAATACCTTTGTTTTTCTTGTTCACTCACCGAATCCACATCAGCATGAGCAATCCCAGCGACATGGAAAACAGAATCGTACTTAGAAAAATCATAGTCTTTCCAATGTTCATCTTTCATATCCAATGTATCAATTTCAAAATTATCTTGATAATGTTTATGTGCATAGTTTTCAAATGAAGTTCCAATATAAGAATCAGCACCCGTAATCAATACTTTTTTCTTTTTTCGCTTATTTACTTTCACTTCTTGACCAAAACCAATTTGTTCATATTCCTTAGGAAGTTGACCTGTTCCACCTTCAACAACTCCATCATGATGAAGCACCGAAGTAATTGTTTTAAAGAAACATTTCACATCCATTTTTAATCCTGATAAACTGCTTTTTTGTAGTTCTTTAGTATATTGCCCATCTAATTGGGCTTTCACATCAATTTCAAGTTCATCTCTTCCATTGATTTGTGCCCATCCAGTAAGACCTGGTTTGACATCATTGGCACAATATTGATCTCTTTGTTCAATTAAATCATTTTGATTCCATAAAGCCGGACGTGGTCCAACCGTAGTAATATTCCCGACAAAAATATCCCAAATTTGTGGTAATTCATCTAAAGAATATTTACGAAGGAATTTTCCTACGCGGGTAATATATTGATCTGGGTTTTCAAGCATATGTGTTGGTACATCATGTGGTGTACTCATTTTCATACTACGGAATTTATGAAGTTTAAAATACGTTTTATTTTCTCCTACCCTTTTTTGACTAAATAAAACAGGACCCGGATCATCTAATACAATGGCAAGTGATATAGCTCCATAAACAGGTGCTAATACCACAAGTCCACCAAACGATAAACAAACATCAATGGCTCTTTTTCCATATTTTTCATACCATGTTTTATCTTGATTTGAAATTCTTTGTCCTTGATCTGGATATGTATTTACTTTTAAATCCGGATCCTTTTCTTGTTCTTGTCTTGATTTATGAGCTAATAGTGATAGACCCGCATAACAAACACCTAATCCACATGCAGCTATACACAATTTTTTCTTTGTCTTTTTTTTCATAATGCATCCTCACTAATTTCATTATAACACTTAAAAAAGCGATTATAAAATCGCTTCCATTAAAACATCTTTTATTTTGGCATTGTCATCACAAGTTGAAACGATATCTTGTAGAATTTCTAATTTTTTATCAATCTCTTCCTGGGAAACATCCATCTTTTCATGCACATAAATTAAATTATTATCTGTTTTATGACACTTTTCAATTTCCAATGCCAATTCCTCAAACATTTTTTCACCAGGTCTTAGACCAATTTCTTGAATATCAATGTCTTTATAAGGAACTTTACCCGCTAGACGAATCATCTTTTCCGCTAAATCAAGAATCTTAACAGGTTGTCCCATATCTAAGACAAAGATTTCACGATGTTTAGCATAGAATCCCGCTTGAAGAACCAATTGAGCCGCTTCAGGAATGGTCATAAAATAACGTTGGATATTGTAGTCGGTAACTGTAACAGGTCCTCCTTGTTTAATTTGTTCTTTGAAGATAGGAATAACCGAACCATTGGATCCTAATACATTCCCAAAACGAACCGCTGCCATCTTAATGTCACTTTTACATTCTCTTGACTGCATGATTAATTCTGTCATTCGTTTTGTTGCTCCCA
The DNA here is from genome assembly GCF_051873495.1 of Floccifex sp. Classification (NCBI taxonomy): domain Bacteria; kingdom Bacillati; phylum Bacillota; class Erysipelotrichia; order Erysipelotrichales; family Erysipelotrichaceae; genus Floccifex; species Floccifex sp. The sequence goes on along the minus strand of NZ_JBJEEX010000071.1, from coordinate 21,128 downwards.
TGACATTGGTTGGATTAACAGCTTTATCCGTTGAAATCATAATAAAACGCTTTACACCATTTTCAATACAAGCATCGATTACATTCTTTGTTCCAAAAACATTATTACGAATGGCTTCCATTGGTCGATCTTCCATTAACGGAACGTGTTTATGCGCTGCAGCATGATAAACGACTTCCGGATGAAATTGTTTCATTAATTTAAAGATATCTTCGCGTTCACGAATGGAAATAATCAAAGATTCCATTTGAATGTCTTTTGACATGGAACCATCTCTTTGATTACGCAAAAATTCTTGTTTCAACATATAAAGTGAATTTTCATTGATATCAACCATAATCAATTGTTTGGGATTGAACTTCACAATTTGACGACACAATTCCGATCCAATAGAACCACCAGCACCTGTTACACAAACAACTTTATTTTCTAGGTAAGAGCCAATTTCTTCCGTTTTTAAATCAATGCTATGTCGATTTAATAAGTCTTCAATCGAAATATCATCTACACTGACTTCATTTTCGTTTTCTAATGAAAAACGCATAATCTTTGTGTTACAAGAAGTATTGGCACATAATTCAATAATTCTTTGTTTTTGTTCATCTGTCGCATTTGTGATTGAAATAAACAATTGTTTGACATCATATTTTTCAACAATTTCATTTACTTCATCAATGGTTCCTAATACTTTTTTACCCGAAACAATAGTTCCCTTGGCTTTAAAATCATCTAGAAAACCAACAACATGATATGGATAGCGATTATTGCGATAAATTTCATTCAACATCAAATACCCACCATTACCAGCTCCAATGATTAAAGCTTTCGTTGTACGATCCACATTTTCTAAATACGAATGAAGATAGCGATAAAATAAACGAATTCCCATTTGTAGTACATACGTTAGTCCTTCTGCCATCACAAAAGTCTGTACTTTAAATAAATGGAAAAAGTGTGAAAAAGCTGACATGATAATCAAACAAAATAAGAAACTATAAAAGCTATGGAATACATCACGTGGTCCTGTATACGTCCAAAGTGATTTGTGTTGTTTGAAAATCAGTTCACTCATTAAGTGAAGCAACATCACAAAAATCATTCCAAAAATGATATATTTTGTGAAGTGCAAAAATCCTCCGTGTAAAAAGAAGCTATTGCTTGCCAAAAACACAAGCACATACGAACAAAACGTAATAAATAAATCAATTAAGATAATTAATGCGCTTCGATATTTTTGATAAATACTAGTTTGATACATATTATCCATAAAATCACCAACATTGTCATTATAACGAAAAAGACATCATTATGCAAAAAATAGTCATTTTCATCTTATTGAAAGCGATTGCGATACGTACATTTTTGACATAATGTCATAATACATTTATTTTCATTGAATCCTTTTATAATAGATTGATATGCATCTGAATTCAAAATTTCATCTAAATCACTTTCTAAAATATTTCCTAAATTAATATGTCCATGTGCATCCAAACAACAAATTGTGACTTGTCCATTACTGAGTATAGCCAACATTGACTTAGCTCCTTTACAAGTTCCATGAACTGATTCATTATTTGCTTCATTAGGCCATTCAAATGAAGAAGCAAATGATACAAAGGTATTATCAAATATACGATACGAATCTTTTTTCTTAGTCAGTTCAAAGGAATAATGTTTCTTTAATTGTTCCATACAATACAGTGACTTTTCTTTTAATTGATCTTGTAGCCAAAAACGAAGATCTATATAAAATTTTGAATGATTTAAATCAATAAAATCCATAATTCGTTGAATATAAACATCTGGATCTGTTTTTTGTTCATCAATGGAATGAATTGAAATCGATACTTTACGAATACTTGGATGATTTAATTCTTTTGGAAGTAAAAAACCATTCGTAACTAATTGTACTTTCATTTCATGTTGATCGCATAAAGTAAGCAATTGATCAAATTGACTATGACAGAACGGTTCTCCTTGTACATGAAGATAAATAAAAGATGTATATGGTTTGATTTGTTTCAATATACGTTCAAATTCAAGTATGCTCAATTCTCTTGTTTGACGGTCATGGAAATCACAAAATGAGCATCGCAAATTACATTGGTTTGTGATTTCAATATAAACTCTTTTAATCATGTATCTATCATATAAAAAAAGGTGATAAAAATCACCCAAAAGTTTTAGAATACCATTGTTTATATTTCTTATCACTTGGACTTAATGTCGGAATAATATCTTCATGATAATAAGACATTAACCCTCTTTTACCAACATCAAAAGGTTCCGTTAAATCACAGGCTCTACATAAATTAAGAAAATACATTTCAACTTGTTTTGAATCCGTCCAGCTTGTTCCATCATATTTTAAAATCGAATGATCGAAAACAAGATATTTATGTTTATGAACATCTCTTAATTGCCCCATCATAAATTGAATCGTCTTTTTTTGTTTATGAAGCTGAATACGATCAAACTGTAAAACCGTTTCACTATTTGCCATTAAATTCGATGGTTCAAATGAAGTTGTAGTCGAAGTTGGAAGACATTTATTATAAATTGAAACTACATTTTTTTCATTTAAATCCATAGGAACAAGACTTGTCTTTTTAAATATACTTTTTAAATTCATACTTCTCTCCTTACTATCCAACATAAAAGACGAACTAATATTTTCATTAATCAGTTCGTCTATTTATGAATCACTTGATTCTGATATATCCATTGGCATCATTCCTTCTTTCTTTCAAATTTCATTTGGAGGATTATAAAGCATCATAACCTATATATTGTTTATTTGTTTCAGAGAGCTATATAAGTTTGATACAAGAACTAATGGCTTTAGCTCTTTTGATGATTTCATTATAAAGCCTTTTTATGAATTTAAAAGAGATGTGGAATAGTTGGTATCAAAAATGGAAAAAAGAGTTAATCGAATGCGAAAACTTTCGATTTTGAATTAGTTTTAGCATTGGGATGCTAAAACTTTGTATTTTTATATACTTTTCGCATCAAAATGTAAAAAAGGTGTCATGATTTGACACCTTAGTTCGAATTAAATTTCATTAGCACAATGATAAGCACTTCGAATAGCACTGGCAATATCTGCTGTACGCTCACCAGCACAGTCTCCTACATAATGAACAGGAACGTTAATACCCGTTTCATCAAAGACTAATTTCTTAGAGCCAACAGCCATTACAATCGCATCACAAGGAATTTCGATTGGATCTGGATTGGTTGCTAATACGGTTTTACCATCTTCTGAAATACCTGTTACCTTTGTATTTGTATATTGCTTAACATCATGTTTTTTAAAGTCATCCATGATTAAAGGAAGAATAGTTCCTGATTCTTGAGCCGCAATTTTGTCTGTCATTTCAATAATGGATACATCACAACCTTTATTAGCTAAATATTCAGCAGTTTCCGTACCAACTAATCCACCACCAATGACAGCAACCTTTCCTTTCACATCAACGACTTCGTTTAATACATCCCAGCTCGAAACAACGTATTGTGTATTTCCTGGTACATTCAACATAAAGTCTTGGGCACCAATGGCAACAATTACTTCATCAAATTGATTCAATGTAGCTGCGTCTGGTTTGGTATTGTATTGAATATCCACCATTGTTGGTAAAATTTCTTCATAATATTTAACAGAACGTAAAATTTCCATTTTTCTTGGAGGAATGCACGCAATATTAATTTGACCACCTAATTTATCTGTTGCTTCAAATAAAGTTACTTTGTGACCACGGATACTAGCAACACGGCTTGCTTCGCATCCAGCAATACCACCACCAACTACGGCAATCTTCTTAGGATTTTCACATGGTTTGATATAAACCGTTTCTTCATCACCATTTTCTGCATTTAATACACAAGAAATGTAGCGACGACCTTGAATCGCATCCACGCATCCTTTATTACAGTTCAAGCATTCACGAATTGGTTCATCTTTTTCAACTTTTAGGGCGATGTCTGGATCAGCTAACAACGAACGACCATACCCAATCATATCCGCATCTCCATCCGCTAAGATTTTTTCTCCTGCTTCAACTGAAACAACACGTCCTACCGTTGCCACTGGAATGGAAACAAGTTGTTTAACTTTACGGCATGTATCCAATGTCCAATTATATGGAACTGAACCCATTGGAGGAATTGTATCTCCCATGTTTCCAGTATGATTAGCTTGCGCTACTTGAATAAGATCGACACCCGCTTTTTCAAGCATTTGGGCAAAGATTAATGCTTCTTCTTCAATTAATCCCCCCTTACCACGTAAAGAACCATCTTCATTTACTGTGATAATAGGTAATTTATATTCAACCATTACATTTGGTGCCGCTTCTTTAATAGCTTGTACAACTTCTAAAGCATAGCGAGTACGATTTTCTAAACTTCCACCATATTCATCAGTACGATGATTCAAAATAGTAGAACACAAAGAACCCAATAAACGATCTCCATGCACTTCAATGGCATCAATGCCTGCTTCTTGTGCTTTTTTAGCACAATTCGCAATTGCCATTTTAATATCATTTAATTGTTCATGACTACATTCTGTTACGAAGAACTTCATATCATGATGTAATTTGGCATAAGCTTGCGTAGAAATATCTTGTGATTCCTTCATTTTTAATTGGAATGTTTCCATATCTCCAGCCGCTTTTGCTTTTTGTCCTTCAACGGCAGCCATACGACTAGCCATAATTAATTTTCCTACCCCTGGAACGTCATATTCAGGATGAAAAATTTGAAGTGCCAATTTACAATCATATTCATGCATCGCATCCGCTAACTTTTTAAAAGTAGGAATTTGGGAATCATCATATAATTTAGGTGTTGGACTCGCTGTATTTACCGGAGCCACATCTCCGATGACAACATAGCTTGCTCCCCCTTTAGCTAAACGTTGATAGAACGCAAAGCTTCTTGGACCAATGGATCCATCTCGTTCTTCATATCCTGTAGTTAGAGGTGGAAACATAATACGGTTTTTTAAAGTTAAATTACCAACTTTAATAGGTTGTAATAGTTTTGAATCTTTGCTCATAAAGCCTCCTATATTTTCATAGCAATTTCATATGCACTACCAATGGCATCTTTTAAATTACCCACTTTAGCACTATCACCCATTTGAATAATACGATCATTTTCAATTGGTGTTGGTGTATATCCTAAAGCAAATACAAGTGTATCAGCATTATCGATAACGTGTTCTGTTCCATTTTGTGTATAGTAAATATTATTTTCATCAACACGCTCTACTTTGGCCTTAAATTCAATGCGAACACCTTTTTCCATTAAACGACGAGTTAATACACTCTTAGCCGCTCCACCTTCACCTGTCATTAAAGAATCCGTCATTTCAAGAATGGTAACATTACGATTTGCTGGGAATAAATCATTAACTAATGGTGCTAAGTAATCCGCTGTTTCACATCCAACTGAACCCCCACCAATAATCACAACATTTTTACCAGTTACTTTACGGCCGGCTAAAATATCATCTGCTGTCATTGTTGATTTAAAAGAAGTAAAGGCATCAAATACTTTCGGTTTTGCACCCGTTGAACCTAATACCACATAGTTTTTAAATTCATTTTCAATCATTTCATTAGTCACTTCACAATTCATACGAATTTCAACATTTGTCTTTTTCAAACGTGTAATCATGAATTTAATAACTTTTGATAAATCTTGTTTCGCAACCGGTACAGCCGCTAAGCGTAACAAACCACCTAATTCATTTGTCTTTTCACATAAAACAACTTCATGTCCTCTTTGTGAACAAACATAAGCCGCTTCAAGTCCAGCAGGACCTCCACCAATGACAAGCACTTTTTTAGGTACTTCAGCTTTAGGAATCACATTAGTTTCTACTGATGGATTTACCGTACAACCAACTGGTTTTCCAAACATAACACCTGTCAAGCAACGTCCACAACCAATACAAGGACGAATTTCATCTTCTCTTCCTTCCATGGCCTTAGTGACAAAGTCGCTATCACAAAGGTTGGCTCTTCCCATCATACAAATATCGGCTTTACCATTTTCAATTAATTCATTGGCAATCCAAGGTTCATTAATACGACCTACGGTTGCCACAGGAATATGGATATATTTCTTTAATTCTTCACTCAATAAACAATGAGACCCTTGTTTTGTTCCTGGAGCTGGCATACTAGAACCACGTTTAACCGTATTTCCTCCTGAACAATGAATAAAATCAACTCCTGCTTTTTCTAATTGTTTACAAACATAGATCATATCGTTGATATTTAGTCCACCATCCGAATATTCATCTCCCGAAATACGAACATCAATAATAAAGTCATTACCACAACGTTTACGAATTTCTTCAATAACTTCTAATACAATACGTAAACGACCATTGATATCTCCACCATATTCATCTGTTCGCTTATTATATAAAGGTGTTAAGAAACCTCCTAATAAACCATGGGCATGAGCAGCATGAACTTCAACCCCATCACATCCTGCCACTTTGGCACGATAGGCCGCATCTCCAAATTGTTTTACTAATGTATGGATTTCATCAATTGTAACAGCACGAGGTGCACTCTTGGCATAATATGGACCTACATTACTAGGAGCAATTAATTGTGGTGTTCCTGGTAATGGAAAAGCCATATAAGCAGGATGAAATAATTGTGGCATAATTTTAGCACCATATTCATGACACGCATCGGCTAGTTTTTTCCAACCTTCAATATAAGAATCGTCACAAATAGAAATATCTCCTGGTAAATACGTATAGACAGGTTCTACCGTTGTGACTTCGGTAATAATTAAACCTACCCCTCCTCTTGCTCGTGAAGCATAGTGTTCAATTAATTCATCGCTAATATAATGATTTTTAGCGCATAAGTTTGTGGAAACCGGAGGCATAAAGACACGGTTTTTAACCACTGTTTGACCAATTTTAATTGGTTCCATTAAAGATGTATATTTCAAAAAAACATCTCCTTTCATCTATACCATTATATCATGCAACCCCTTACAATCAATCAAAATTCCACTTTGCACTACTACCCTTTTCATTTTTAGAAACAAGTAACTTAGAATCAATTTGTTGTTTTAATTCCGAAACATGACTAATAATACCAATCACCTTATTGTTTCCTGCCATTTCTTTTAATACACGAATCGATTCATTACGTGAAGCATTGTCCAATGAACCAAATCCTTCATCTATAAACATCATATTTAAATGAACAGCACAATTATCTCCTTGAATTTGATCTGCCATGCCCAATGCCAAAGATAACGCTGCCATAAATGATTCTCCTCCCGATAAAGTTGAAACATCACGATATTTTCCGGTAATTAATGAATGAACCATTAAATCCAATCCCTCATTACGTGCTTTTCCAAAATCATCAACATCTTTTAAAACAAGATGAAATTGATTTCCACTTAACTTTTCAAAACGACGATTCGCACACACTAAAATTTTCTTTAAATGATAACGCTGCACAAATGTTTCAATATCCATCTTCGAATCATTTGATAAATTTCCAGAACATTTTTTATACAAGCGCTCATAACGACTTTGCGTATTAATTAAATCAATGCGTTCTTTTTGATTAGCACTTAATTGATTATAAACCCTCTCATTTTGACGAAGATGATTCTCAAACCTTTTCTTAGTTTCTTCTATTTCTTGAAGTTGTTTTTGGGATTGTTGCCATTGTTCAAACAAAACATCCATATCTGGTTTTTGTTCATTAGCCAAATTCGAAAGTGACTGTAACGATGCTTCCAATTGATTCTTTTTCAAATCAAATGATTTTATACGCTTATGAATCAAATCCGCATCTTCTTTAGAATACTTTGTCATATAGTTTTCATAAACATCCATAGATAAAGAAAGATTCATTAAACTCTTTTCAATTTTTTCTTTTTGATTCTTTATTTTTTGTAGAAGATCCGCTTGACGATTCTTATTTTCTAACAAACGCGAATCACATTGATTTTTCTTACGCTGAATTTGATTCATTTCACTTTGAACAATATCAAATTGATTTTTAATTGTTTTATATTCTTTTTCCTTTGTGTTCAATTCAGCTAACAACTGTTCTTTACTATTAAATTGCGATATATCTTCTTTACACGTAAGAATACGCTGTTCAAGACTCTTTTCCTGTTCCTGATATTTTGTATAGTTTTCACTACATTCATGTACTTCTTTAGCACATTTTTCTTTTTTTATATATAAATCCTTTAATTTTACATCAGCCTGATTAAATAAAGTCGTTTGTTTTTGATATAGCTCACAATTAGAATTCAATTGTTCTTTTTGATTTGTGATATACGATACTACTTTTTCCTTTGTATCTTGATGCGATAAAACAAAACATTCTTGCCATTGATTTTCAATTTCATTTTGAAGATTTTCTAATTCCATTCTATGACTTTCGATTGATTGCGAACAACTTTCTAAGTTTACACGCGCTTGTTCACTTTCTTTTTGATATCGATCAACATGTTCTTTTGTCTCTACTTCTTCCAACAAAGTACATGGACTAGGATGATGAAGGGATCCACATACAGGACAAGGGACATTGTCTTGTAACGTAGAAGCTAACATACCTGCTTGATTATTCACATAAATTTGGAAAGCATGCTCTGCCCTGTCTTTTTTTAAAGCATATATATCTTTTAAATGTTCCCATTGTTTCTGTTCCTTTTGAATTTTAGCTTTACAATCTAATTCTTTTTCTTCAAGCTTTTGAATTTGTTTTACTTTTGTTTCAAGTGCTTCTAATTTTGATAATTCTTCTTTTTCATGGTTATAAAGAACGAAAGAATCTTTATAGTTTTCTTTAATTTCATTTTGTTTTCGAATGTCTTCTTCAATCTTATCTCTAGTAACATTTAAACCATCAATTTTGGATTGATATATCTTACTTTGTTTTTGAAGTTGTGCTTGTTGTTTATATAAAACATCTAAAGAATCAAAAACACTTAAAATACGCTTCGCATTTTCATTAAATACGCTATAGACTTGTAAAGAATGATCTCTTTTTTCTTTCCAATGCATGCATTCTTCATTTTTTTGTTCAAGTTGTTTGGATAGCTCTGGGCTTTGTTTGGAATCCATGTCGATTTGACTTTGAATAGAAACTAAATCCGCTTGTAGTTTATCTTGCCAATCCATTTCTGGTTTTATATCCAAACAAGAAGATAATATTGTATCCAATTGTTTGATATCTTCCATATCTTTATTTTGTTCCATTAACTGATTGTATTCACTTTTTGTTTGTTCCAGTTTTCTAAATGAATCCATTAGTGCATTGGCTTTCACATACGCATCATTGTGTTTTTGATTGATTTGCGATACGTGTTTATATTCACTTTGGATTTGTTTTAATTGATGGACATCATTTTCATTTTGTTCAGCTAATTCTTCTAAAAATTCATTCAAAAAAGAAAGATTCCCATTTTGAATTTCTTTTTGAAGTTCTTGTAGATGATTTTGAACATCCACTTGACTTACTTGAATTTGAACAGTGGTTTTCATATCACGAATCAATTGATTGTATTCACCTGTCTTTTGTCTAAGTTTTTCGATGATTTCATTATATTTTTCCGTATGAAATAAACGACGGAACATTTCTCTTTTTTTATCACTATCCGATTTCAATAATTCTCTGAATTCACCTTGAGCAATCATGGCAATCTGCATAAATTGTGGTTTCGTTAATCCTACAATGGATTCAATTTTTTCATTCACATTTTTATCAGGATAAACGCTTCCATCTTCTAAATACAACTCAACACGTTCATTTTGATACACAAAAGGATCTCCATTTTGTGTTTTTCTTTTCTTTAAACGTTTATATCTAGGAATGCGTTTAATACGGTATTGTTTATCATTCAATTCAAAAGTGAAATCCACATATGGTTCTTGTTCTAAAGGTGCAAACTCACTTTGAAAACTTGTTTTTGATTTCGCATCACTACTTGCTTGTCCATAAAGGGCAAAAACAATCGCATCAAAAATAGTTGTTTTACCTGAACCTGTATCCCCACTAATCAAAAATAAATTTTCTTTTGTCTGGGTAAAATCAATGGTTTGATTCACAAAGGAACCAAAAGAACTGAGTGTTAGTCTTAGCGGTTTCATGATAACCCTCCTATTTCATTAATGATATCTTGTAGTATCTTTTGATCTTGTTCATCCATATCGGGAATAAATTCGCAAATTAATTCAAATGGATCTTTAATTTTAGTTGTATCTAAGTCCATATCCATATCATAGTCCACATGAACATTTCGAGTGATTTCTAATACATGAGGATAGTGAATACGAATTTGTTCATTCATATCAATAAAATTTAAATCTTGATCATCTAATAATTCAATGCGAACATAGTCTTCACTTGTTTCTTGAATCACATCTTGATAATAACCCGTAATTGTTCTAACTTGTCGAAGTGGATGTAAAGGAAGTGAAGTAATTTCTGTTGTTCCTTTTTCTTTTAAATCAATCATCAACATCTGTTTCTTTTGATTTTCTTCGCTAATAGAATAAGCCATAGGACTTCCTGCATAACGAATATAGGAATCTTTTACTGTCATTGGTTTATGAATATGTCCAAGTGCCACATAATCATATTGTCTTAAAATATCACTATAAATCACATCAATATTTCCTACTGTTTTTACTTCACTATCAGCTCTTTCAATAGAGTTTAATTCTTTTTCTGATGGCAAATAAAATTGATGTGATACTAAAACATTTCTTTGACTATCATCTACATCTAATTGTTCTAAATATAAATGAACCGCTTGATCATAAGATAAAGAATCATGTTGTTCTTTTAAGAAAGGACGAATTTGACTTGGTCTTGAAAAAGGAAATAAATAAAAATTTACAGGACCATATTCATCTTTTAGAACAACTTTTTGAATTGGTAAAGAACCATTCACATATAAATTCTGATGTGATAATAAATCTTTATATTGATCAATTCTTTGTCCACTATCATGATTTCCAGAAATAATCAAAACAACAATGTCTTCTTTCACTTGATAAATTTTAGAAATAAATTCATTGTATTGTTTAATAGCCTCAAGCGAAGGAATTTGTTTATCAAATACATCTCCAGCAATACATAAACAATCCGGTTGATAGTCTTTAATATATTGAATAACTTGATTTAAAACATAATTTTGATCTTCATATAAGTCATAGTTCTTTAATTGCATTCCTAAGTGAAGATCGGATATATGAAAAATACGCATAATCATCCTCCTTTATTCTATATGTATATTAAACCATAAATTGACATTATTCATGGCATAAAAAAGGAATCCATCAAATGATAGATTCCTAATTGATTATTAAAGTTGAGGACCTGCTTTAATTAAAGCTTTTCCAGCTTCATTTGTTGTATACTTAACAAAGTTTTTATTGAAACGAGCTGCTAAATCTTTCGCTTTTTCATCCCATTGTGAAGGATCTTGATATGTATCACGTGGATCTAAGATATGTGAATCTACACCAGGTAATTCAGTCGGAACTTCAAAGTTGAAGTATGGAATTGTTTTTGTAGGTGCATTTTGAATATCTCCATTTAAAATCGCATCAATGATTCCACGAGTATCTTTGATAGAAATACGTTTTCCAGTACCATTCCATCCTGTATTAACTAAGTAAGCCTTAGCTCCTGATTTTTCCATTTTCTTAACTAATTCTTCAGCGTATTTAGTTGGATGTAATTCAAGGAACGCTTGTCCAAAACATGCTGAGAAAGTAGGAGTTGGTTCAGTAATTCCACGTTCTGTTCCAGCAAGTTTAGCTGTAAATCCTGATAAGAAATAGTATTGAGTTTGTTCTGGTGTCAAGATTGAAACAGGTGGTAATACTCCAAAGGCATCTGCTGATAAGAAAATAACATTTTTAGCAGCTGGACCACTTGATACACCATTAACTTTAGAAGCAATGTTGTCAATGTGATCAATTGGATAAGAAACACGAGTATTTTCTGTAACAGATTTATCCGCAAAATCAATGACACCATTATCATCTACAGTAACATTTTCTAATAACGCATCACGACGAATCGCATTATAAATATCTGGTTCTGATTCTTTGTCTAAGTTAATAACTTTAGCGTAGCATCCACCTTCAAAGTTGAATACCCCATTATCATCCCAACCATGTTCGTCATCACCAATTAATAAACGCTTAGGATCGGTTGATAATGTTGTTTTTCCTGTTCCTGATAAACCAAAGAAAATAGCTGTATTTTCTCCATTCATATCTGTGTTCGCTGAACAGTGCATTGAAGCGATTCCTTGTAATGGTAAATAGTAGTTCATCATTGAGAACATACCTTTTTTCATTTCTCCACCATACCAAGTATTAATGATAACTTGTTCATGGCTTGTGATATTGAAGGCAACACAAGTTTCTGAATTTAATCCTAATTCTTTATAGTTTTCAACTTTAGCTTTTGATGCATTGTAAATTACGAAAGTAGGTTCAAAATCTTTTAATTCTTCTTCAGTTGGTTTAATGAACATATTAGAAACAAAGTGAGCTTGCCAAGCAACTTCCATAATGAAACGAATTGCCATACGAGTATCTTTGTTAGCTCCACAGAAAGCATCCACAACATATAATTTCTTGTTGCACAATTCTTTAACAGCTAAATCTTTAACAGCGCTCCATGTTTGTTCTGACATTGGATGATTATCATTTTTGTATTCAACACTTGTCCACCAAACAGTGTCTTTTGAATTTTCATCCATAACGATGTATTTATCTTTAGGAGAACGTCCTGTATAAATACCTGTCATTACGTTAACAGCACCTAATTCCGTTTCAACACCTTTTTCATACCCTTCTAAGGCTGGATCTGTTTCATCCGCAAATAATTGTTCATAAGTCGGATTGTAAACAACTTCAGTCGTACCAGTAATACCATATTTTAATAAATCTACTGTACTCATTTCTTTTTCCTCACTTTCAAAAAGTCTCGTTTATATATTTGAATATAAACACATTACCTACAAAGTATATTTGTTTTATGAATGAAAATCAATTATTTTTCATCTATTTTCATATTTTTTCACAATTTGTTTACATTCACTTTCAAAAACGATATATAATAAATTTTAACATTAAATGAAATCGCTTTCAATTAATTTGATTGTGTTATATAAGTTTTGTAACGTTACGCATTCAATGTTTTTATCTTGAGCCATAGGAAGAATTGTTCCCGAAAACAAATCCAATTCTGTTTTACGATGCGCAATAATATCTTGACGCATACTTGGCATTCCTTCATTTGTTAAAGTTGAAAGAACATTTAACCAACCTTGAATATCTTCCTCATTTAAATCAATTCCATAGGCATTGCTCACAATCATGACTTCTTTCATAGCTTGTATAAAACAATCACGTAAAAGTCCTTCATGTTTACATCCACCATAAGTTGAATAATAGGCTGCACATGTTTGATTGATACCACAATTAAACATTAATTTATTCCATTGATCTCTAACAATGTTTTTACACTTACGATATGGAATTGTCATTCTTTGATAAAAATCCTCTAATTGAATGACCGCTTCCTTTTCTTGTTCTAATTCTTGTCCAAATAAGATTTCACCTAAAACTGTATAATAAACTTCATTATTTAAATATGTTGAATCCATTCCTTGAACAATGGTACGAACCACTTGATGATTTGGAAAAGCTTTTCGAAGTATGTTTTCAGATGAAATACCATTTAAACATGAAACAATAATCGTATTTTCATGCATAAATTCTTTCATTAAATGAATACTATCTTGTAGTCCGCTTAATTTGGTTGAAATGAAAATCAAATCAACTTTTTTGAATTCATCAACATTCGAAACATAGTTAAAATCAACTTCTTTTCCATTATAAATTAATGGATTCTCTAAATATTTCTTTTTACGTTTTTCATCGACAATAAAAGCCATTTCTTCATTAGAAAGATGTTTTCTAAATTCACTACCATATAAAGTACCAATGGCCCCTCGTCCAATCATTCCTATACTTTTAATCATAATAATTATTGTTGATTACGAATGTAATTCAAAGCTCCTCCAGCCTTTAAAATTTCAATGTCTTCATTTGAAAGAGATGTATTAACTTTAAATGTCGTTCCTTTTGTTTTATTTTGAACAATTAAAATAGGATTATTCACTAAATCATATGTATTTTCAATCACTAACTCATCCATAAAATCAACGGCATTATAGTCTTCTTTATTCACAAATTCACATGGAATAATACCAAAGTTAATTAAATTTGCTTTATGAATACGAGCAAAACTCTTGGCAATCACGACTTTAATTCCTAAATACATTGGGGCTAAAGCTGCATGTTCTCGTGAAGACCCTTGTCCATAGTTTTCTCCTGCTACAATGATTCCTCCATTATTTGACTTACAAATCTGATCAAAGTGTTCAATGTTGTTTTCAAAGACAAATTCCGATAATTTTTCAATATTCGAACGATAAGGCAATACCCTTGCCCCTGCTGGTGCAATGTGATCGGTTGTAATGTTGTCTTCTAATTTAATCACAACTTTTTTATCAATGACATTACTCATTGCTTCATTAACAGGAAGTGGTTTAATATTTGGTCCACGAATAATTTCCACTTCTTCAGGGTGTTTGCTTGGTGCAATGATCATGGAATCATCTACATAATATGGACTTTCTTCAATCGTATCATCGTATTCCAATGTGCTAGGATCACAGAATACCCCGGCAATTGCACTAGCGGCTGCTGTTTCTGGAGAAACTAAATAAACACCTGCACTTAATGTACCAGAGCGTCCATAGAAGTTACGGTTAAACGTACGAAGGGAGATTCCTTCACTCTTTGGTGATTGTCCCATTCCAATGCATGGACCACATGTACATTCCAAAATACGTGCTCCCGCTTGAATAAATGTTTTTAAGGCTCCATTTTCAATTAATTTCATTAAAACTTGGCGTGAACCAGGAGAAACAACTAAACTGACATGATCCGCAATTTTCTTGCCTTCTAAAATCTTAGCGGCTTTCATCAAGTCTTCATATCCTGAATTCGTACAAGAACCAATCGCAACTTGATCTACTTTTTTACCCGCTAAAGATGAAATTGTTTGAACCGCATCAGGTGAATTTGGACAAGCTGCCATTGCTTGTAAAGACGAGCAATCAATTTCAATGACACCATCGTATTCACAACCTTCATCTGCTGTCATATATACATAATCTTCTGGACGTCCTTGTTGTTTTAAAAACTCATATGTTACTTCATCCGATGGGAAAATTGAAGTTGTAGCTCCTAATTCCGCTCCCATATTGGTAATGGTTGCCCTTTGATAAACTGTTAAATCTTTTAGGGCATCTCCTGAATATTCAAATACTTTTCCAACGCCACCTTTTACCGTTAATTGACGCAAAACTTCTAAAATTATATCTTTGGCACTGACACCATGTTTTAATTTTCCTGTTAGTTTAATATTAATAACTTGTGGCATAACTAAACGATAAGGGATTCCTGCCATAGCTTTGGCAACATCCAATCCCCCAGCTCCAATCGCTATCATTCCCATAGCACTAGAAGTTGGTGTATGTGAGTCTGAACCAATTAATGTTTTTCCAGGTTTAGCAAATCGTTCCAAATGAACTTGATGGCAAATTCCATTTCCTGGTTTAGAAAAATAAATACCATGTTTGCTTGCCACGGATTGTAAATAAGCATGGTCATCCGCATTCATATATCCACTTTGAAGAGTATTGTGATCTACATAACTAATTGATTTCTCTGTTTTAACTTGATCCACACCCATAGCCTCTAATTGCATATAGGCCATTGTCCCTGTCGCATCTTGTGTTAATGTTTGGTCCATTTTAATTTCAATAGGTTGTCCTGCAATCATTTCACCTGATACAAGGTGGGATTTTATAATCTTTCTTGTTAAGTTTTCCATATAATATTCCTTTCGCTTTTTTAGATATTATACACAAAAATGAAAATGATTGAAAGAAATGTGATATACTTGAAAAAAATGAAGGAGGATGTTATGAAAAATTTACAAGATATCTATAAAGAACATGAGCCTAATAACTTTATAGAACCGAGTTTATATGCGCGTCATCGTGTAAAACAAGGTTTACGTAATGACAACGGGACAGGAGTTAAAGTAGGTTTAACGAAAGTCAGTCAAGTTATTGGATATAAAGAAATCCATGGAAAAAAAGCAGACTTAGATGGTCAATTAATTTATCGTGGATATTCTGTCAATGATTTAGTTGAACACTTCGATCAAGATAACTTATTTGGATTTGAACAAGTTGCGTTTCTTTTAATTTTTGGAGAACTTCCTACCCAAGAGGAACTGGAATCTTTTCATTATGAGTTATTGACACGTGCAACCAATACTATGACCGATTTCACATATAAAACATCAAGCATCTTAAATGCCATGCAGATTGGTGTTCTTAAATTATATGGTAATGATGAAAACCCAGATAACGATACCCTTGAACATCGTATGCTTAAAGGTGTCCATATTCTATCAAGTATGCCATTATTCGTTTTCTCTTATTATACCGATGTGCATGCCAAAACTTTCTGGGAAACATATCCTAAACCAGATAAAAGTTTTGCGGAAAACATTCTCTATATGGCAAGGGAAAATCGTCAATATACTAAAAAAGAAGTAAGCCTAGTTGATAAATTATTAATTGTACATGCGGATCATGGTGGTGGAAACAACTCAACATTTGCGGATGTTGTTATTTCGACAACAGGAACAGATATTTACTCATGCATTGCCGCTTCCCTTGGTTCTTTAAAAGGCCCAAAACATGGTGGAGCAAATTTAAAAGTTTACGAACAATTTGAATATTTAATGAATGATATTGGTATCACAACCGACGAAGACGTTTTATTAGATGTTTGTAATCGTATTTTAGATAAAAACTACTTTGATAACAGTGGTTTAATTTATGGTATTGGCCATGCCATTTATACAAAGAGTGATCCACGTGCTGAAATCATCCGTAAAGAATGTAAAGAACTTGCACAAGAAAAAGGATTAATGGATACCTTTAACTTCCTTGAAGCTTTTGAAAAAGCTGCGATTAGAACAATGGAACAAAGAAAAGGAATTACTGTTTGTGCTAATGTTGATTTCTATAGCGGTTTTGCCTATCGTATGTTAGGATTTAGAAAAGAAATTTTCACACCACTATTTGCCATCGCAAGAACTGCCGGGTGGATTGGACATCACTTAGAAAGCCGCCAAAACGATCGTAAGTTAATTCGCCCTGCCAATGTATATGTTGGTGAAATGAAGAAAGTTGAGGGAAGCTTAAATGGAAAAGATTAAAATGAGTACGCCATTGGTTGAAATGGACGGCGATGAAATGACACGTGTGCTTTGGAAAGTCATTAAAGAAGAATTATTAGAACCTTTTATCGATTTAAAGACTGAATATTATGACTTAGGTCTTGAACACCGAAACGAAACCAATGACCAAGTCACAATTGATAGTGCTGAAGCAACTAAAAAATATGGAGTGGCTGTTAAATGCGCTACTATCACTCCTAACCAAGCTCGTATGAGTGAATATAATTTAAAAGAAATGTGGAAAAGCCCTAATGGTACCATTCGTGCTAGCTTAGATGGAACCGTATTTCGTACTCCTATCATCGTTAAAGGAATTGAGCCTTGTGTAAAAAATTGGAAAAAGCCTATTACTTTAGCTCGTCATGCTTATGGGGATATTTATAAAAATACCGAAATGAAAGTTCCAAAAGGAAAAGCAGAACTTGTCTTTACGGATGAAAATGGAAATAAGACACGTAAATTGATTCATGAATTCAATGATGAAGGTGTCATTCAAGGTGTACATAATACAAATGCTTCCATTTCTTCTTTTGCACGCAGCTGTTTTAATTACGCCTTAGAAATGAAACAAGATCTTTGGTTTTCTACTAAAGACACAATTTCTAAAATTTATGACCATACTTTTAAAGATGTTTTTCAAGAAATCTATGACAATGAATATAAGGAAAAATTCGAACAAGCTGGCATTACTTATTTCTATACTTTAATCGACGATGCCGTTGCTCGTGTTATGAAAAGTGAAGGCGGCTTTATTTGGGCTTGCAAAAACTATGACGGCGATGTAATGAGTGACATGGTTTCATCAGCTTTTGGTTCATTAGCTATGATGACATCTGTATTGGTAAGTCCAAGTGGTGTATTTGAATACGAAGCAGCTCATGGAACAGTACAAAGACATTACTACAAATACTTGAAAGGTGAAGAAACTTCTACAAATTCCGTTGCCACGATTTTTGCTTGGACTGGTGCTTTAAATAAACGTGGTGAATTAGATGGTAATATTGATCTTCAAGAATTTGCCAAAATGTTAGAAGTAAGTACACTTCAAACAATCGAAAGTGGTAAAATGACTAAGGATTTAGCTTTAATTACTTCTTTGGAAAATGTTACCGTTTTAAATTCATTTGATTTTATTCAAGAAATTCGTAAAAACCTAGAGAAGATGATGTAATGTCATCTTCTTTTTAAGTATAAAAAAAGAAGATGATTAGTCATCTTCTAAAATCTCACGATTTTTTAAAGTTACAATATAAGTACCATCTGTAGGATATGCTTCATTTTTATCGGATAAGATTTCTAGATTACAAGGATATCCCATTTGGTCAAGCGTTTCTAAAAGTTTATCTTTTCCTAATTTTTTAGTAATAGCTCTTCCGCAAGCACAATTACCATATTGATCTAAACACTGAATAATCCATTCAGGAATTTTATTTTGATTAGACATTACACTACCGCCTTCCATAAAACGTAATAGTATAATACCAATCCATTTTCATTTTTTCAACAATTTCAAATAAGAATTTCCAATAAAATATTGTAGTTAGGATTGGAAGAATCCATTTTTGATAACCCTTTTTTCGCAATTTCTCTTGCCATATCCATATCCTTTTGACAATACGCCTTAGCCCAGCGAATAATAATCGTTGTATCATCACTATCTCTTAATAAATATTCATAGTAATGATTTCCTTTTTTTGTTTCGTTTGCACGAATATATAAATCCGCAATGTCCATCAAAATTTCATTGGCATATTGATTATGTAATTCATTAAACTGTGACAAAAAATCAAACACAAAGCTTTCATATTTATTTACTTGTGCCAATGTTTGAATAGACTCATAACTTATATGCATAAACTTTTTCCATATAGAATTTAAATCAATTTTTAATGAATCATTCATCTTTTCAATATTATTTATATTATTTGACTTAGCTAATCGTAAAACTTCCTTCAAAACATATTCCAAATTTTCTTTGCGTACATTGGCAAAATCACTTCGCATTGATTGTCGAATTCGTTGAAGTAAAACCTTAAATAAATCTGCATCATAGCCATCTTCTTCAAATGAATAATTAGAAACATCAACTTTAGAAAGAAGTTCTTCTACAATTTTATCAATATTATCTTCTTTTACTAATAGTGACATATAATCACCATATTCCAAATTCACTTTCATTTCTTTTGCCATGCGAATGCATGTATTTAAGGATACATAATTATATTGTTTTTCTTTTATTTCATTATAAATTTGAAAATGTTCACAATCTTCATTATTTTTCTTCGGCGAAGTTCTTTTTCGATTTTCTTCTGTTGTTTCAATTTCCTTTTTTGTTTTCTTAACTGACGTCTTTCTTTTCGTTTCATCATATCCCTCTTTTGATTTCATAGGCAGCCTCCTATTTTCCTTAATTATACCATGGATTCGTTTATTTCACATATTTCAACAAATTATATGTAAAAATTTGATACATTTCATTATTTATTCACATATTTTTGATATATAATATACAACAAAAGATAAGGAGGGGTATCATGAGTGAAATACCACCTAAATTTAATAAAAAATCCAACAAATCAAACATTATTACGATTGTGATTTGTTGTGTATTGTCAGCCATTATTGGTTTTGTCAGCGCTAGAATTGGAGCACCAAAAAATGAATCCGGTGTTACCATTGTTCAACAACAAGGCTCATCTCATTCTGGTGAAGTCGAAGATGTAAGTGACATTGCTTCGAAATGTGGCCCAAGTGTTGTTGAAATCACAACGGAATCTGTTTCCATGGGAAATAGTTATTATGGTCAATACATTTCTACAGGAGCCGGAAGTGGTGTCATCATTAGTGAAGATGGTTATATTGTAACGAACAACCACGTAATTGAAGATGCCAATCGCATTAGTGTTAAAACCAATGAAGGAGACGATTATGAAGCTACACTAGTAGGAACCGATCCACAAACAGACATTGCGGTTATTAAAGTGGATGCGAAAGATTTAACGCCTGCTACATTTGGTGATTCATCTGAACTAGAAGTCGGAAATGTTGTTGTTGCCATTGGAAATCCTCTTGGTGAATTAGGAGGTACCGTAACAACCGGTATTATTTCCGCACTGGAAAGACAAATTACAGTTGAAAATGAAGTAATGACTCTTCTTCAAACAGATGCTGCCATTAACCCAGGTAACTCAGGTGGTGGTCTATTTGATGATAATGGTAATTTAATTGGTATTGTTAATGCCAAAGAAAGTTCTACAGGAATTGAAGGATTAGGATTTGCGATTCCAATCAACAATGTTATCGATGTTATAGATGAGTTAATCGAAAATGGATCCGTAACAAGCCGTCCTGTTTTAGGTGTTTCTTTATACGATGTAACGGCCAATTCACAATATTATCAACGTTCTGAATATGATGAAGGTGTTTACATTGTACAAATTGTTGAAGGTGGAGCCGCTGATCAAGCGGGTCTAGAACAAAATGATCGTATTGTTTCTTTTGATGGACAAAAAGTTTCTACTGCTGCCGAAGTAAAATCAATTTTAAGAAAACATAACATTGGTGATTCAGTTAAAATTGTCGTTGAGCGAAATGATAAAGAAATCACTAAAACTGTTGTTCTACAACAATCGAATAATTAGAGGCTGTAACAGTTAAATAGCCTGTACAAAAAAGGATAGCTGACTCAATTAC
>NZ_JBJEEX010000070.1:0-1865 GCF_051873495.1 Floccifex sp. | reverse complement strand
ACTCCGCTAAAGCTTTTCCTGACCCCCAGAATATCTGGGGGTTTTATGTAGACAATAAAAAATGGAAATCAATAATGATTTCCATTTTTTACTAAATGTTAAATTGGCTAATTGCGCTTTTGTATTCTTCTATAATTAAAGAATATTCAGAAGAGCTAACAATAAATCCATTACGAATTAGAGTGGTGTGATCCATTTCTGAATTAGCTAGAAGAACTTGGTTTGATGAGATACAAAAAGATTCAATGTCATCTAAATCGTTAAGATTCACAAAGTTCTTTTTCATTGCTGATGCGCATTTTTTTGCGGTTTGTTCATCAGCATTGATAAGAACACAATTGGAAGTTTCTGATAATATTTCACGATAAATGCGATCAATTTCACTATCATCAATTTCGATATCTTTAAAATGTTCTAAAGCTTTTTTTGCTTGACCGACAAGCATTTCTAGTCCAGTAACAGCTGTTTTTATGCCAAGAGATTTAGCTTGCAGTGTGAAAGCAGTGTCTTGAGGGTTATATACACAATCAAAAACAGCTTGACAATTAGGAAAAGCAACTAAATCAATGGCACTACCATGAACTTTTGGATACATTCCCATTGGTGTAGTGTTAATGATAATTTCAACATCACTATGATTTTGTGTCAGTTCATCCATAGAAATGATTCCATCAGATAAAATCAAATCTGTAACAAGCATTTCTTTTGCGTTTAAGTCTTTTACAACGGCTTGGATAGCTTGGGAAGCACCACCATTTCCTAATACAGCAACTTTCTTATTTTCAAAAGATACACTGTGCTTGGTAACCATGTATTTAAAGCCGTAGTAATCTGTATTATATCCAAATAATTGTCCATCTCTATTAACGATGGTATTAACGGCTCCGATTTGTTTAGCAGCATAGTCCATTTCTGTTAAATAAGGAATGACACTTTTTTTGTAAGGAATTGTAACGTTAATGGCTTTAAATTCTTTTGAAGTCATAAATTCGTCAAGCTTTTCTTTGGCAATTTCTTGAAGGTCATAATGATAGTTATCAAGTAGTTTTTCTTGAATTAATTTTGAATATGAATGAGATAAATGTTCTCCAATTAATCCGTAGTCCATATAAATCCTCCTAAATTTTGTATCTATTATATGAAACATATTTTTTAAATTCAATGACTAAAAAATGATAAATGGAATAAATGGTATTAAAAATGGCCAAGTTGGGTCTTGAAATGACAAGGATACATAATCATTTTAAAATCTAAGTAAACATTAGGAGGTACGTATTATGAAAATTAATATTGTAGGAAAAAACATTAGCGTAACAAAAGGTATTCAGGAAAAGGTTAATAAAAAACTTTCTGTTCTGAATAAATACATCATTATTGATGACAATGATGTGGCGAATGTCTTAATTCGTACATATCCAACAAAACAAAAAATCGAAGTCACAATTCCAACTAAATTTGCGATTCTAAGAGCAGAAGCAATGGATTATGATTTATATAATGCGATTGATAAAGTTGTGGACAAGTTAGAAGATCAAATTCGTCGTCAAAAAACAAGATTGGAAAGAAAACATAAAGAATCTATAACTGATTATTTCGCAAATTATGAAACAGAAGATGAAGAAGAAATTGAAGTTAAAACTAAATCTATTGTACCTACAGAAATGGATTTGGAAGAAGCTATTATGAAAATGGAACTACTTGGACATGATTTCTTCATTTATATTGATGATGAAACTAAAAAAATTGCTGTTGTTTATAAACGAACAATGGGTGGATATGGTTTAATCGAAACCGAATAAATTATGTAACTCGGGTAACCAAAATCTTTTGGGGTTTATCCAAAAACTTTTAGGGTGAACTTTTGG
>NZ_JBJEEX010000069.1:0-39518 GCF_051873495.1 Floccifex sp. | reverse complement strand
CAGGCTTTATAAAAAAAAGCCCACACTCGTTAGAGTGTGTTAGTTCAATAAAATTGAAGAAAGGAAAACAATATGAAACGTACTGAAACACGACAAGTATATGTAAAAAACTTGCCATTAGGAAAAAATAATAAAATATACATTCAATCAATGTGTAATGTACCCACTAAAAATGTTGACCAAGTTGTTGAACAAATTCTTAATTTAGAAGCCATGGGATGTGAAATCATCCGTGTAAGCTGCTTAGATTTTGAAGATGCGAGTGCCATTAAACAAATCCAAAAACAAATTCATATTCCGTTGGTTGCTGACATTCACTTTGATTATAAACTTGCCTTGGCATGTATTGATGCCGGTGCAGATAAAATTCGTTTAAATCCCGGTAATATCGGATCTAAGGAAAATGTAAAAAAAGTTGTAGAAGCTTGTAAAGAACATCATATTCCAATCCGTATTGGTATAAACAGTGGTTCTCTTGAAAAAGATATTCACGAAAAATATGGAAAACCAACTGCTGAAGGAATGATTGAAAGTGCCAAACGTCATGTTCAAATTCTTGAAGAATGTGGGTTTTATGACACAGTTCTTTCTTTTAAATCAAGTGATCCATTATTATGCATCGAAGCTTACCGCTTAGCATCGCAAACTTTTAATTATCCATTGCATCTAGGTGTAACTGAAGCGGGTACCACAATGACAAGTGCCATTAAGAGTTCGCTTGCCCTTGGTACTTTATTGAATGAAGGCATTGGAAATACAATTCGAATCAGTGTAAATGGATCTCCAGAAAAGGAAATTCCAATTGTAAAAGAATTGTTAAAAGATTGTCGGTTAATTGATAATGTTCCCAATTTGATTGCTTGTCCTACTTGTGGTCGTACCCAATGGGACATGGAACCCGCTGTTAATGAAATTGAAAAATATCTTCAAACCGTAAATAAAAACATTACTGTTGCTATTATGGGATGTGCCGTTAATGGACCGGGTGAAGCAAAACACGCTGACATTGCCATTGCAGGTGGAAAAAAAGAAGGTCTTTTAATTAAAAAAGGTGAAATCATTGAAAAACTTCCTCAAGATAAAATTGTTGAACGTTTAAAAAAGGAAATTGACTTACTTTAGTCAATTTCCTTTAATTTTTGTATTTCTTCTTTATATGGTGCTTTACCATCGATATAAGGAGTTTCAAGAATCATACATTTTCCATCTAATTTTTCATGGTGAACTATTTTATATAAAGAGTCAAATCCTATATGACCTTTTCCAATGTTTTCATGACGATCTTTATGAGCTCCACGCTCATTTTTAGAATCATTCACATGAACAACTAATAATCGATCAAGACCAATAATAGCATCAAATTCATTTAAAACCGTATCAAAATCACTTACATCATATCCTGCATCATGAATGTGACAAGTGTCCAAACAAACACCTAAACGATCATTTTTTTCAACATGAGAAATTATGTACTGAAGCTGTTCAAAACTTGAACCAAGTTCGCTTCCCTTTCCAGCCATCGTTTCTAATGCGATTCTAACTGAAGTATCATCATCTTTTAACACTTCATTTAATCCATTCACAATACTATCCAATCCGGCTTCTATTCCTGCATTTACGTGTGAACCAGGATGTAATACAAGAATAGTAGAACCAATAGCTTCCACTCTTTTTAATTCATTTTTTAAAAAAGATACTCCAAATTCATATGTCTCTGGTTTAAGAGTATTGGCTATATTAATAATGTAAGGTGCATGTATAATGACATTTTCACTTTTAAAATGATTTTCTTCCATTAATCTTTTAGCTTGCACAATATTTAGTTTTTCAACATCAACTCGTTTAGAGTTACTAGGAGGCCCTGTATAAACCATACAAGCATTTGCTCCATATTGAAGAGCTTCTTGAATTGAGCCTTCTAAATATTTAGGTGCTTTCATTGATACATGACATCCTAAATACAACATTATTGTTTCTCCTTTTGTTTTTGGATAGCACGTTCTTTCTTTTGACGTTTAATATCATTTTTAATCATTTCACGTCTTTTTTTCTTTTTCATGCGTTCAATTTCTTCGTTTTGACGTTTTTTATAATCAGGTTTAACTTTTGTCTTCTTATTTTTTATTTTCTTGATATCTTGTTCAAAGGGATCTTCTTTTTTTGTTTGTTTTTTTGGTTTCACATCTACAATTTGATGATTACGTATATCTTTAGATTCAAAGTGAATTCCTTTTTTCTCTAAAGACTTAATTGCACTTTGATCTTTTTCTTGATATAAAGCAATGCATACCCCATCACGATCTACTCGACCTGTTCTACCAGCACGGTGAACATAGAAATTTAAATCTTTCGGGAATCCACATGAAATAACATGAGTAATTCCTTCTAAGTCAATTCCACGACTTGCAACATCGCTAGCAACAATATAACTTTTCTTTTGACTTTGAATTTCTTTAATTGCTTTATATCTTTCTCTTGATTCTAAACCACCATGAAGTTCAACTAATTGATAATTGTGTTCTCTTAAAAAAGTTGCGATTTCACTTGCTTCTTTAGTTGTATTAGCAAAAATCAAACATACATAAGGATTAATGCATGGAAGCACATCTAATAAACGTTCTTTATAGCTTTTGTGCTTACAAGAAATTAAAATATGCTGTACATCACTTTGATAATCTTCATCTGTTGAAATTTGGATAATTTCAGGATTATACAAATATTTTTTCAAGAACGGTTGAAGGCCTTGTGGCACTGTTGCCGAAAAAACCATTAACTGAATTTTTTTATCCATATGAGATAAAATCATGTCAATATCTTCAAGGAAACCAAATTCTAATGTCATATCAGTTTCATCGATAATCATAATTTTTGCGGTATCCAAACGAAGTACATTTTCTTCAATGAATAAATCTTTCATTCGTCCTGGTGTACCAATAACAATTTGAGCTTGAATATTTGCCGTTGTTCTTTCCATTCCACCAGTAATTAGTTTTACCTTAACATTAAATGCATCACTAATTTTTTTACATCTTTCATATAATTGATAGGCTAACTCACGAGTAGGTGCAAAAATAACAGCTTGGACTTCATCGCTTTCTAAATCAATTTTATTAAAAATAGACATAAAAAACGCATGACTCTTACCCGAACCTGTACTTGAAATTCCAATTAAATCACGATTAGGATTGCTTCGTTCAACTACTGCTTTTTGAATAGGAGTTAATTCTTTAAAATGTTCAATCTCCATTATTTTTTTAATTCGATTCATGATAAACCTCCTTTTTTTTTATTAAATCAAACATCAATTCAATTGACAATCAAAATTAAATTTATATCATAATACTATGAAACAATTTACCATTCAAATGTTAGAACCACAAGGATATTGCGGTGGTGTTCTTAAAGCTATTCAAATTGCGAAAAATTGTCGCTTAGAAAATCAATCCGAACACATCACAATCCTTGGAAATCTTGTGCATAATAAATATGTACAAGAAGCGCTACAATATCATAACATAGAAACAGTCGATGTCAAAAACAAATCGCGTTTAGAATTATTAGATTTAATTGATTCAGGAATCGTGATTTTTACAGCACATGGTGTTAGTTCTGCCGTGTTTGAAAAAGCAAGAAAGAAAGGATTAAAAATTATCGATGCGACTTGTCCATTTGTATCGCAAACCCAAAAAATTGTAAAAGAATATTTAGAACAAGATTTTATTGTTTTTTATATTGGCAAGAAAAACCATCCTGAAGCACAGGCTATTTATGAAGGAAATGCGAATGTATATTTAATAGAATCCACTCAAGATATTCCCTCTATTAATTCTTCAAAAATATTTGTGACAAATCAAACAACAATGTCAATTTTGGATATCCAAAATATATTTGATGAAATTTCAAAAAAATATCCAACATGCATCATCCACGATGAAATATGTAATGCGACACGGATTCGTCAACAAGCTATCTTAAACTTAAAAAACCAAGGCATTGATACACTTATCGTTGTAGGAGACCCAACAAGCAATAACACGAGTCAATTAGCTAATATTGGTAAAATTGCTGGTATCCCACAAGTCATCAAAGCTCAAAGCGTGAATGATATTGATTTAGATAGTATAAAAAATCATGCTCATATTGCAATCACATCAGGAGCAAGTACTCCTTCTTATTTAACGAATATGATTTATGATTATTTGAATAATCAAGGAGAAAAAGAAAAAATACGCATTGAGAATATTCTCTAGCGTATTTCATCAATTGCGTTTAATCGCTCTTCGATTTTCAATCGTTTATCACTTGGCATTGAATTATATATTCTTTGCCATTTTTTTGTCTCTTCGTCTATAAATTGTGAGAAAACATCATCTCTTTGAACATTTAGTCCATAATAATATTCTGAATTCGATAAAGTATACGAACTACCATCATATTCTAAATAAATCACGGAATAGAAATGCTCATCGTATATTACTTTTTCTTTGATGATTTTGTACCCATTTTGGGAAGCAAACAAACGAAACGATTCAACATCTTTATGTGGAGAACAAATTAATTTCATTCCCGGTTTTAATTTTTTTCCTGTTAAAATATCAATAATTGTAGAAGCACCCATACCTGCAATAACAATAATATCAACATCTTCTTTTAAATAATCAATACCATTCATTAATTCACATTCAATTTGATTTTCTAAATGATACTTTTGAATGGTTTGTGATGCATTTTCTAAAGGTCCCTTAGCAACATCACAAGCATAAGCTTTCCTAACTTTATTCTGTAAAATTGATTCAATGCATACATATCCATGGTCACAGCCAATATCTGCTAAAACAGTTCCATCAATCCAATCAACAATGGCTTGTAGTCGATTCGAAATCATTTAATGAAATCCTTTAATCGTTTTGAACGATTTGGGTTTTTTAATTTTCGAAGTGCTTTAGCTTCAATTTGACGAATTCTTTCCCTAGTAACATTGAACTCTTTTCCAACTTCTTCCAAAGTTCTAGTTCGCCCATCTTCCAAACCAAAACGAAGACGAAGAACTTTTTCTTCTCTTTCTGTTAACCCACATAATGCATTATCAATTTCATCTTTCAACAATTGATTATTTGTATATTCTCCAGGTGAAACCGTAATTTTATCTTCAATGAAATCACCTAGATGAGAATCATCTTCTTCACCAATAGGTGTTTCTAATGAAACAGGATCCAAACTGATTTTTTGAATTTCACGTACTTTACTAGGAGTAATATTCCCCATCTTTTCAGCTATTTCTTCAGGCGTTGGTTCACGACCTAAATCTTGAACCAATTGACGTTGAATTCGTGTCAATTTATTAATGGTTTCCACCATATGAACTGGAATACGAATCGTACGAGCCTGATCTGCAATAGCACGCGTAATACTTTGGCGAATCCACCAAGTTGCATATGTTGAAAATTTAAATCCCTTTGTGTAATCAAACTTATCTACAGCTTTAATTAATCCACAATTTCCTTCTTGAATTAAATCAAGAAACAGCATACCACGACCAACATACTTTTTAGCAATGGACACAACCAATCGTAAATTCGCATTGATTAATTTTTGTTTTGATTCTTTTCCTAAATCAATGATTTGTTGAAGTTGTTCTTTCTCATTTTCATCTGTACAATCTTTAATTTTCTCTTGTGCTTCATTTCCATCTTGAATTGCCTTGGCAATAATAGGTTCTTCTTGAGGACTTAATAATGGAATTTGCCCAATTTCCTTTAAATACATTTTTACAGGATCACTTGTTTTAGCTTGAGAATTAGCAGCGAACGATTGTTCTAATTCAGAGATTTCATTCTCAATCGAATTATCATAATCATCTAAATTATCATCTAACTCATCAACTTCTTCCATTTCATTGTCTTCTTCGTCAATAAAAATCACATTATTTTGCGTACACCATTCAAAAAACTCATCAATATCATCATCTGTAGATTGTATTTCCGTTAATTTTTCAACAACATCTACTTGTGACACTTCAATATCTTCTACTCCTTGATTCAAAAGAAATGATTTCATTTCTTCAATAGAACCAAATTTTTGTTTTTTTACATCAATGACCATACTACCCATCCTTTCGACGAAGTTCAATTTTCTGTGAAATCAACTCATTTTTTTTCATAGCTAATTTAGCTTTTTCAATTGGATTAGATAAATTTGAAATTTGATTATTTAATGAATCAATCGCATCTTGAAGAGCACATTCTTTAATTTTCAATAAGCTATCATTAAACAAATCTTCATTATAAACAAAATCAAATTCATTCATTAACTCAACAAGTAGATTTCGAACATCTTCTTCTTCAATTCTAGACAATAACGAATCAATATCAATTTGATTGTTTTGTCTATATAAATCATAACAATATAAAGATAGCTGATTACAAACAGAATCAGAAAAGAATCCAATTTCATTTTGAAATTGTTCGGCTGCTTTTTTACTAGAACAAATCATGGCCATAACCGTTTTTTCAGCGGAAATACGACCTGATTGTAGTTCATTAAAATAAACAGGACGATACTCTTTTTTAGTCTGTTTTTTATTTTCTTGTGTATTATTAAAATCAAAACCTGTTTCGATTTTAATTCTTTTTAAGTACATCCCAATTTCATATTCATCGCAACATTTCATTACATAAGAATAAATCTCTTGGGCATAATTTTTCTTATCTTCATAATTACTCAAACTATATACATTTTTTAAATAATCAAATAAGAAATCAACAAAAGATATAGTATTCGATAATTGACTTACTAACTCATCTTTACCATATTTTTCAATTAATTCATCTGGATCTAACAAAGTTTTGTTTTGCACAATTTGAAACTTAAGGCCATTTTCAACAGCTAATTTACCAAATTTATAAGTTGCATTCTGACCAGCTTGATCTCCATCATAAGCAACCAAAATAGGCACTTGTAGTTTCTTTAAAAGGCGAATTTGTTGAGAAGTACAAGCCGTTCCTAGACACGCTAGAGCTTGTTCAATACCAGCTTTTTCATATGCCAATACATCCATTGCTCCTTCAACAAGGATGCAACGATTCATTTTGCGTGCACTTTGTTTAACACGATGGTAATTAAAAATTAAATTTCCTTTTTCATATAGAATAGTTTGAGGTGTATTAATATATTTAGAAACATCTTTGTCTTCATTTAATCTACGGGCAGTAAATCCAACCGGATTTCCGTTTTCATCATGAATAGGAATCATTAAACGATTACTAAAGACAACATAATCGTTTGTTTCATCATATAATAACCCAACTTCCTTTAAATCCTCATTTGAAATTTGTTTTCCAGATAAGAAACGATAACTGACATCCGAATTGGGTGCATATCCGATTTGAAACTTTTCAATTAAAGATTTTGAGATGTTTCGTTTCTTTAAGTAAGACAAACAAGATTGTCCATCTTCACTATTTAATTCATATTGTGTAAATTGGATAAAATTAGAAAGAATATCGTGGTATTTTTTATTTTTATCTACTTTTACACTATCATATTGATGAATAGAAAGAGGATATCCAACCATGGATGCGACTTTAGAAACAGCTTCAGGAAATGAAATTTTTTCTATTTTTTGAACAAAGGTAAAGACATTTCCTCCTGTACCACAGACAAAACACTTAAATATTTGTTTTTCTGTGTTAATCTGCATACTAGGATCATGGTCATCATGGAATGGACAAATACAACGATAGCCTTTGCCTTTTTTTTCTAAAGCTAAATATTGTCCAATTATATCAACTATATCCGCTCTTGAACGGATTTCTTTCATATCCTCTTCTTTAATCCAACTCAAAATAACTCCTTATTAAAAACGAACTCGTTTTTGAATATATTCAACTAAATCTTCCAATTTAATTCTTTCTTGTTCCATTGTGTCACGATTACGAACTGTTACACAACCATCTTTTTCTGTTTCATAATCAATTGTTACACAATATGGTGTACCAATTGAATCTTGACGACGATAACGTTTTCCGATATTTCCCGCTTCATCATAAGTACAAGAGAATTCCTTTGATAAAGTATTGAAAACATTCATAGCACTTTCACTTAATTTTTTAGTTAAAGGAAGAACTGCTACTTTATATGGTGCTAAATATGGATGTAATTTTAATACAACTCGTTCTTCGTTTTCTAATTGTTCAACAGTATAAGCTTCACACATAACTGCCAAAATTAAACGTTCTACACCAACACTTGGTTCAATAACATATGGAATGTATTTTTCACCTGTTTCTTGATCAAAATATTCCATGCTTTGTTTTGAAGCATTTTGATGTGCTGTTAAATCATAGTCTGTACGCGATGCGATTCCCCATAATTCTCCCCAATTAATTGGATCACCAAACATGTATTCGATGTCAGTTGTAGCATTCGAATAATGGGCTAATTCTTCAGGATCATGATCACGTAAACGAATGTTTTCATCTGATAATCCCAAGTCTTTCAAAAATTTAACGCAGTTTGAACGATAATAATTAAACCATTCTAATTCTGTTCCAGGTTTACAGAAAAACTCTAATTCCATTTGTTCAAATTCACGAGTACGGAAAATAAAGTTTCCAGGTGTAATTTCATTACGGAAACTTTTTCCAATTTGGCCAACACCAAATGGAAGTTTCTTTCTCATTGATCTTTGAACATTTTTAAAGTTCACAAAAATTCCTTGTGCTGTTTCAGGACGAAGATAAATTGTATTCTTTGCGTCTTCTAATACACCTTGGAAAGTTTTAAACATCAAGTTAAATTGACGAATTTCAGTAAAGTTTTTGGCTCCACATTTTGGACAACAAATATCATGTTCTTTAATATAGTTTTCCATTTCTTCATTTGTCCATCCACCACAACTAACTTCATGATTCGTTGCTTCTTCAATTAATTGATCCGCACGATGTCTAGATTTACATTCTTTACAATCCATTAGTGGATCTGAGAATCCACCAACGTGACCACTAGCAACCCATACATTTGGGTTCATCAAAATTGCACTTTGTAATCCTACGTTATTTGGATCTTCTTGGATAAAACGTTTCCACCATGCATTCTTAATATTATTTTTTAACTCAATTCCTAAAGGACCAAAATCCCATGTATTTGCTAAACCACCATAAATTTCAGAACCTTGATAAACAAATCCTGAATTTTTCATATGGGCAACGACTTCATTAAATGACTTTGTACTCATAAAAAAAACCTCCTGCATTTCAAATTCTATTATACCCTAAATAAAAAAAAATCTAAAGCACTGGGCTATAGATTTAAGATTGATTGTAAAAATATAAAAGAATTTAATTGAATTTGTTCATGATGACAATACCATTTCATTAAAAAACAAAATTGATTCACATCAAATGTATAATAATCTATAAATTCAGATAACTTTTCTTCTTTAAATTGAAACAAAGAATAATACTGAATTAACTCATTTTTGTGATAACGAGGATGATTTTGAATGTTGCAGCTACAACACAAAAAACCTCCATCATCAATTGAAATTGTTTCAATATTTTTCTTTGAATGACACAGCACACAATCTGTTACATGCATCGCAAATCCATCTTGTTTTAAAATATCTTTTAGACAAACACAAGCCATTGTAATGGCTTTAGGATTGTTTTCATGAAACATAGAGAGCATCTTTTTAAAGTGATTCAATATTTCTTTTGTTGGAACAGATCTTATCAAACAATCTTTTAACACATTGCAAATGCATTGTGCTTCTAAATTTTCCTGAATTCGATAAAAAGATTCAATAACATGTCCATTTGTCAGAACAGGAAATTTAGTTTGAGTAAGCGATATATGCACATATGAAAAAGGATGAATCAAAATACGATTTTTCGCATTTTGTTTTAGTGCACCTTTGGCAATAAAAGAAATAATTTTATCTTCACATGCAATATGAACAATACAATCATTTTCTTTGTATTCCATTGAAGAAAGGATAATTCCTTCAACTTCATCAATCGAAGTCATCGTTTAATTCATCCAATCCAAATTCTTTGATTTTTTGTTCGTGATTACGCCAATTCTTTTCTACTCGAACATATAATTCAAGTTCAACTCGACAATTACACTTTTTAGATAATTCTTTTTGCGCATCTAAACGAATAGAACGAATCATATTTCCTTGTTTTCCAATTAAAATTCCCTTTTGACTATCACGATCCACAACAACCATCATTTGAAGTTTCATTCCCTTATCCGTAATTTCTTTTTTCTCTAAAAGAACGGCAATGCTATGTGGGATTTCATCATGTGTTTTAAATAAAATCTTTTCACGAACAATTTCACACATTTGGAAATTTAAATCATGGTCACTTTTCATTTCTTCTGGGAACAACATGGGTCCTTCTGGTAAGTATTTATAAAAAACTTTTAATAATTCTTCTATATTATTTTTCTTTAAAGCCGAGATGGGTACAATTTCATTAAAATCAAATTTAGATTGCCAATTTAACAATTTTTTCATTAATTTTTCTTTTGAAATGCAGTCAACTTTATTCACAATTAAAATAACTGGTTTATGAAGAGATTGAATACGACTTAAAATAAATTCGTCTCCTGAACCAAATGACTGTGTAACATCAATAATCCATGCGATACAATCACAGTCTTCCATAGCAGTATAAGCATTTTTATTCAAAACTCTTCCTAATTGTTGTTGAGGTTTATGAATTCCTGGTGTATCTACAAATATATATTGTGCATCCTCATTCGTAAGAATGCCCGATATATTATTTCTTGTTGTATTTGGTTTGTCCGACATAATCGCAATTTTTTCTTTTAAAAGAGCATTTAACAATGTGCTTTTACCTGCGTTAGGTCGACCAACAATAGCTATAAATCCTGATCTATATTCCATTTATCTTTTTCCTTTCTATCTTTTTACTATATCATCTAAAATTAAATCTTGTAATGAAAACATTTCTTTTTCATCTTCTGGTGTCATATGATCATAACCTAGTAAATGAAGAACGCCATGACAGAATAAGAAACACGCTTCTCTTCTTAACGAATGTCCATACGATTGTGCTTGATCACGAATTGCCTGAACATTAATAAAAATATCTCCTAATTCTTCTTCCACTTCCTCAATTTCAAATTCAGACATATCGTCTTGTAAAGCAAAACTAATAACATCGGTTGCACGATCAATATTGCGGTATTCGCGATTAATTTCATGAATTCTTTCCGGTGTTACGAAGATAACACTTAAAACGGAATTAGTATTACGATTTAATAGTGTTAGAGCTTTTTCAAAAATTTTTTCGTAGTCTTTTTTATATCGATAAACTGATTTATCTTTTGCTTCATTAATAATTACAATTTCCATACCCATAGTATACATAAAAAAAAACTTGAATCCAAATGGAATCAAGTTATTTTGTTGTTTGTCTAGGAATCATAGAGAAATTTTGTTCAATAAAACGATTTTTTCCCGGTTGATCCATTAACATCTTTTGTAATAATCTCATTGCGATAGTTCCCATATCGTATTCCGGTAAAGAATAAGAAGTAATATTTGGACGAACCATAGTTAAATATTTATTATTTAAAATACAAATTAACTCACTATCTTCTGGAACAGAATATCCAGTTTCTTTTAAAGAGTTCATAACCGCAACCGCTTGAGAATCACGGAATGTTACGATTAATTGACTTGGTTTATTTTTCTTAAAATAATTTGATAGATAGATATATGAGTTTTTATATGTATCATCAAATGAAATATAATTTGTGAATTCCATTCCACGTTCACGATAAGCTTTTTCAAATCCCGCTTTTAAGCGATCCATCATATACATATTTAACTTATCTTCTACTAACGCAATATCAGTAATTCCCTTATCAAAATACGAATTGACTAAATTATACGCAAGTTTTTCAAAGTCAACGTATACATTGGCAACATTTGGAAGTTTTGTTTCTTCAATTTTACTTCCCACTATAACAATTGGAATTTGATAAACAAGCAATGCTTCCATTTCATCTTGACTAAAATCGTCATTAAATAAAATAACTCCATCAACATGAGTTTTGATAATTGATTCAACAATATCACTCATTTCATTGATTCCCTTAGAAATAACATGGAACATGATATTGTAGTGATAAGTACTGGCAATATTCATTAACCCACTTAAAATTTTAGCATTGTAAGCAATCAATCGCTCAGACATTACAATTGAAATTGTTGTAGTCTTTGACAATGCTAGACCTTGTGCAATAGCATTTGGTTTATACCCTAATTTTTCAATTGCTTGTTGTACACGAATACGTGTGTCCTCACGAACAACATTGCTATCATTAATAACACGGCTGACAGTAGCAAGAGAAACATCAGCCTCCTTCGCAACATCATAAATTGTAATTCGTTTCATTTAATCTACTCCTTCCCTATTATTTTAATTAATCTTTATCACGATTAAATTTAGATTTAAGTTCATTGCCTTTTTCTTCTATTGCTTGTTTCCAATTATCTTTATTGTCATTCACAAAAGATTTGATTGTTGTAATACTGTCTTTAGTTGTATCTACAACGTTTTTACAAGCTTTTTTTGCCCCTGCATGCATTTCATCTACACTATGAGAAATGTCTTGTACGGTATTTAAAGGGTCATCAAGTTTTCTTACTTGTTCTTCAACTGTTGACATTGTCTTTGTCACTTCTTTCAAAGTAACAATTAATTCTTTCACAAATAAAATCAAATAAACTAATAAAACAACACCAAACACCGGAAGCAAACACTTCGCAATGAAAGAAACCATATATAATAATTGATCCATTGTCATGTTTTTCACCTCATATTGATTATAACACTTTATAGCTTTTTATCCTATTTGTTTTTGAAAATTTTTTCAAAAATGAAAAAAGATAGAATTATTTTTCTATCTTTTCTTTTAACATATCTTTTAATAAGTATATATCTTTACTTGACATGAATACAAATACCGCTGGTGTCATCTCATATAACTTTTCAGCACTCTTTTCATCAATGTCTAATAAAATAGAATTAGGACATCTCTTTACTAGATCATCGATAGTAACAGTAATGGTTTCATCTTCTCGTTTCGCGTTTTTAGGAAAATCACAAAGCACAACTTGATCTGCAGTATTTAAACTAGCAGCAAAATCATCTAAAAAATATTGCAAACGTGAATATCGATCAGGTTTATACAAGGCAACAATTTTCTTTGAAGGATATTTCTTACGAGCTGAATCGATCATATAACGAATCGCAGTTGGATGATGCGCATAATCATCAATTAATACACTATCTTTTACTTCTTCAATAACGAAACGTCTAGCAATTCCTCTGTATTCTTTTAATCCCTCAACAATTTCTTCAACAGAACATCCCATTTCATGAGCTAGTGCAAAGGTTCCTAATGCATCCTGTAAAAAAGGATCTCCTACTTCTGTCAGTTCAATATGTGTCAAAAATTCATTGTGACAGTAACAATCAAATTGCATTCCTTGTTCACCTTGAACAATATTTTTTGCTACATAATCATTATTTTCACCTAATCCATAAGTAACATATGGAACTTTATATGATAAGTTAGGAAGATATGGGTCGTCCCCATAAATTATAACTTTCTTTTTAACTTGATTTACAAATGATTGATAAGCACTGACATAATCATCGATGTCTTTATAATAGTCAATATGGTCTAATTCAATATTTGTGATAATCGCATAATCAGGATGATAGGCTAAAAAATGACGTTGAAATTCACATGACTCTAAAACAAAGTTTTTTGCTTGATCCGGCATATATCCATGTCCATCACCAATCAAATAAGCTGTATCTTCATGTTTTTGTAATACTGTTCCCAACAAACCTGTAGTAGTACTCTTTCCATGACAACCAGCAACGCATACAGATACATAGTCTTGAAGCAATACCCCTAAATATTCATTATAGTAATAACATTTAACATTTGGATTATCGTGTGCTGCTTTTACTTCCACATTAGAATCATCAAAACTCAATCCAATAATAACAGTATCACCATCATGAATATTTGACGCATCGAATGAATAAAAAGGAATTCCTCTTTGTTCAAGTCCATCTTGGGTAAATATGTATTTATCAATATCAGAGCCTGTAATAACTTTATGTTGATCATGTAGAATACAAGCCAAAGCTGCCATACCAGTTCCTTTAATTCCTATAAAATGATAAGCCAATCTACTCACTTCCTATTCTTCATCAAATAATGACTTTTGTTTTGTATCTTTTTTATCAGGAGAAGATAACATATCTTTTAATGTATATTCAGATTGTACATTTTCTTTTTTCACAACTCTTTTAGGAGGAATTTGTTCAACCGGTTTAGGAGTTGGAATATCGTTTCCATACATTGGTGAAATCACTTTTGTGAATGTAAAATCATCGCTTGGTTTCTTTAAATCCACAGCATTATGTACTTTATCAAATTCTTTCTTTTCTTCTTGTGCATTTCCAAAAATTGGAGAAATGACCGGTGAATATTCAAAATCTTCTTTATTTAGATTTTGTTTAATTTTAGAACGATCATAATGATATTCTGATTTTTTAGTTTTTTTTCTATTTTTATCAGATGAAACTTCATCATAACTCATTCCATCAAAAATACTAGCTTTCTTTTCTGTCTTTTCTTTTTTTGTATCATCAAAAAAATCAGGAATTGATGCATTGTCAGTACTAATTGGTTTAATTTTAGGCTCTACAAAAGTAGGTTGTTCTTGTACTTCTTCTTGCACAGGCAATTCTACTTTTGTCTCAACCACTTCATCTTCGTCTTCTTCGATTCCTTCATTTAAAATCGCATGCATTAAGTCTTTAACTTTAGACATTTTAGACCCTCCTTACTTAATTTCATTTAAAAAATCAACAATCTCTTCTTTAGTTTTACGTAAACTAGAAACAAAACGCGATATTTCTTTTCCATCACGGTAGCACACAAAGCTTGGAATTCCCATAATATCCATTTCACGTGCTAAGTCCATGCATTCGTCACGGTCGACTTCATAAAAATTAAATTGATCAAATTCACTTTCGATAGAAGGAAGAAATGGCTTAATATAAATGCAGTCTCCACACCATTTCGTCGTAAATAAAAATACTTGTGTTCCTTCTTGTTTTGAAACTTCTAAAAATTCTTCTTGGTTATTTATTTTTTTCATATCTTTTTCCATACACAGCGATAAATTGGCTGTTCTTTCTCCACAAATTTTTCTTCATATTCTGTCATGACATCTTCATCATGAGCTTCGCGACGATAATCAACACTAAAATCAATCATCGTAAATCCATTATTTTGAAATTCAAGAACAGAGTATTCAAATAAAGAACTGTTATCCGTTTTCATCTGAATTTGTCCTTTTTCACTTAAAATCATTCGATATTGATTTAAAAAGCTCTTTGAAGATAATCTTCTTTTCGCATATCTTTTCTTTGGCCATGGATCGGAAAAGTTTAAATGAATCACATCTACTTCGCCTTCTTCAAACCAGTTTACTATTTCACTAGCATCCCCACGAATAAGAGCTAAGTGTGCTTCTGATTCATTTTCATCAAATTTCTTAGCCGCCATTCCTGCCGCACTTTCATTTTTTTCAATTGCAACATATCCTTGTTCAGGATATTTGATTGCCATATTCAAAGAATAATTACCTTTTCCACAACCAATTTCAACATGTAATTCATTGCAGTTTAAATACTCTTTCCATCTTCCCTTTAAAGAATCAGGACTTGTGACAATATGGGTACTTTCTGTTAAATAATCAACAGCCCATTTTACTTTACGCATTCTCATATTAACTACACAATGTCACAATCGCATCCGCATAAATTGCAATTGCTTCAATTAATGAAGACAATTTAATTCCTTCATCAGCTTGGTGACATCCTCCTACGATTTGGTCTGTTTCCACTTGTTCCCATGGTTTTTCTGGTCCATATGAAACAAAGTTTTCAAAATGACGAGCATATGTTCCTCCTCCAATAGTCATTGGACCATGGAATGTATCTTTTGTATATTTACGATATACCGCCATTAAATCTGTTACTAATTGAGAATTAGGATCTACAAATAAAGGTTTTGAATCACTTTCTTTAGTAACTTCAATATGTGATTGTTTCGCAGCACATACTACTTTAAATTGATCAATAATTTCATCTCCTGTTACATCATTAGGATAACGAATATCAATTAAAACTTGGCTATGTCCATTTTCAATAGTAACAAAACCTGTACTCATTGTTAAGCATGAGAAATATGTTCCTTCAACATCAATTCCAACTGGTTTTCCCATCCAATCTTTTAATAAAGAGTAGTAATCTTTACATAAAGTATCATCATACGCTGAACCAATATAATTCAATAAATGTAAAGCTGCATTTACTCCATTATAAGGCCACGCCGCATGCGCTGGTTGTCCTTCAATGTGAATTTTAACTAAATCTCCACGTTCAATAGAACCTTCAATTTGATTAGATTGACAATAGAAATTAAATAAAGCTTCTTGTTGTTCACTCATTGTTTCTACATAAGCATCTGCTTTTCCAATTACAATATTCATTGCTTGTCCAGCAACTAATTTTTTCACAACCGTTTTATCATCAGATTGTAAGCCAACATGTAAACCACCTTTTTCACCATAAATACAAGGGAAATTTGCATCAGGTACAAATCCCATATCAGGGATTTGAGCGTGTTTACAATAATAATCCATGCATTGCATACCTGATTCTTCATCACATCCAACAATAAGCATAACTTTTTTACGAAGTGGGATGTTTAATTCTTTGATGATTTTTAAAGCATAGTATCCAGCTAAAGCAGGACCTTTATCATCCATTACTCCACGACCAAATACATAACCATCATTATAAGTAACTTGAAGTGGCTCTTTTGTCCATCCTTCTCCTAGAGGTACAACATCTAAGTGTCCAAGAACACCAAATGTTTCTTCTCCTTCTCCGTATTCGATTACACCAGCATATCCATCAATATCTTTTGTCATAAACCCATCTTGTTTTGCCATATCTAAACAAACATCAAGAACTTTACGACAATTATCACCAAATGGTGCTTGTTCTTTAGCCGTTAAATCGTCGCGTACAGATTCAATTTCAACTAATTTATTTAAATCCTTTAGGAATTCGTCTTTTTTTTCGTTTGCGTA
Organism: Floccifex sp.; assembly: GCF_051873495.1. Lineage (NCBI taxonomy): Bacteria > Bacillati > Bacillota > Erysipelotrichia > Erysipelotrichales > Erysipelotrichaceae > Floccifex > Floccifex sp. The sequence goes on along the minus strand of NZ_JBJEEX010000069.1, from coordinate 22,288 downwards.
CTTTAAAAAATCCATAAAAATCTCCTTTTGTGATATTTTATCATTATTTGACTAAATAAAAAAGGGATATCTTGCGATATCCTTATTCAGCTTCATTTTCTTTTTTCAATTTAGGAAGTAAAGCTTTAGCACTTACATTGATACGACCTTTATTATCAATTTCCATTACTTTTACATCAATAACATCACCAATTGATAATACATCTTCAACTTTTTCAACGCGATTATGGCTTATTTTTGATACATGTAATAATCCATCAGTATTTCCAAATAAATTAACAAAGGCACCAAATTTTTCAATGCGAACAACTTTAGCCGCATATACATCTCCAACTTTAACTTCACGTACAATGTTGAAAATTAAATCTTTAGCTTTATCAATCATTTCTTGATTCATATGATAAATTACCACTTTACCATCATCATCAATATCAATTTTAACATCATCACATTGGGCAATGATTTCGTTAATCATTTTACCACCAGGTCCGATTACATCTTTAATCTTTTCAGGTTTAATTTGCATCATTCCAATTTTTGGAGCATATTGACTTACAGTTTTTCTTGGTTCAGGAATACATGCAAGCATGTTATCTAAAATTTCTAGACGAGCCTTGTGAGCTTGAGCTAAAGCTTCTTGGAAAATTTCACGAGTGATACCAGTTGTTTTAATGTCCATTTGTAGAGCAGTGATACCATTTTTTGTACCGGCAACTTTAAAGTCCATATCACCGAAGTGATCTTCCATACCTTGAATATCTGTTAATACAGTATATTTTCCTGTTTCATCATCCATGATTAATCCCATCGCAATACCAGCTACAGGTGCTTTAATAGGAACACCAGCTGCCATTAATGACATTGTTCCTGCACAAATACTTGCTTGTGATGAAGATCCATTTGATTCCATTACATCTGCAACTGTACGAATTGTATAAGGGAATTCTTCTAACGAAGGAAGAACTTGAGCAAGAGCTCTTTCTCCTAAGGCACCGTGCCCAATTTCACGACGTCCTGGTGTTCCCATACGTCCTGTTTCCCCTACACAATATGGAGGGAAATTGTAGTGATGCATAAAACGTTTAGAATCTACAACAGTTAAGTCATCGATAATTTGATTATCATTTAATGCTCCTAAAGTTGTTGTAGATAATACTTGTGTTTCCCCACGAGTAAATAAAGCTGATCCATGTACACGTGGTAATAAATCAACTTGTGAATTTAATGGACGAATTTCATCTATTTTACGACCATCTGGACGAACTTTATCTTCAATAATTAAGCGACGAACTTCATCCGCTTCGATTCCACGGCAAATTTCACGTGTTTCTTTAATTGCTTCTTCTTTAGCTTTTTCAGAATCGAATTCTTTTCCTTCAATATAAGCAACAGCTTCTTCAGTTAATTCATCAATTTTTCCATATCTTTCTAATTTTTCTTTAATAGAAACAGCTTGACGAATACTTGCTTCATAATGTTCACGAACATCTTTATCTAATTGTTCATCAACTGCATATAAAGCAACTTCACGTTTTTCTTTACCACATGCTTTTACTACTTCTTCTTGGAAAGCACATAATTCTTTAATTTTTTCATGACCAAACATTAAAGCTTCTAACATATCTTCTTCTGATACTTCTTGAGCTCCTGCTTCAACCATGTTTAAAGCATATTTTGTACCAGCAACAGTTAATTCAATATCACTTTGTTCTTGTTGAGCAACTGTTGGATTGGCAATTAATTCTCCATTGACACGAGCAACTTTAACACCTGCAATTGGCCCATTGAAAGGAATATCAGAAATACACAAAGCTAAACTAGCTCCAAACATTGCTGCCATTTCTGGTGAATAATCTTGATCCACACTTAAAACGGTATTAACAACTTGTACTTCATTACGGAATCCTTCCGCAAATAATGGACGAATTGGACGGTCAATCATACGTGCTGTTAAGGTAGCATGTTCACTTGGTCTTCCTTCACGTCTTAAAAATCCACCTGGGATTTTACCTACTGAATATAACTTTTCTTCAAAACTTACTGTTAAAGGGAAAAAGTCAATCCCTTCTTTTGCTTGATTTGATGCACAAGCTGTAGAAATCGTAACTGTATCACCATAACGAATAATGACAGCACCATCAGCTTGTTTTGCAATTTCACCTGTTTCTACTGTAATCCCCCGACCACAGAAATCAAATTGAAACGTTTGTTTCATCTTATTTTTCACCTCATTTTTCGACATTTTAAACTATAGCATACTCGATGAAAAAAGACAAAAAAAATAATCGAGTAAACTCGATTATTTTCTTAATCCTAATTTAGCAATTAATTCTTTGTAACGATCGTAATCAACATCTTTTAAGTAAGATAACATAGCTTTACGACGTCCAACCATTTTCATCAATCCACGTTGTGAATGATAGTCATGTTTGTGTTCTTTGAAGTGGTCAGTCAAACGGTTGATTTGAGCTGTTAACACTGCGATTTGAACTTCTGGAGAACCTGTATCTCCTTCATGACGAGCATATTCTTTCATGATTGCTTGTTTTTCTGCTTTTAATAACATTTTGTTTTCCTCCTAATAAGCATGACCTTTATAGACCGTGAATAAGGTCGGAGTGTCCATATTCTCAGTCCAAAAGCTTTAATATTTTAACATCTTTATTCCATAAAATCAATAAGAATCGTATTTAAAATATCTCTTCCCTTTTGCGTACAAACAATGCGTTTTTTAGTACAATCAAAAAAAGAAATATATTTTTTTATAACATTTTCATATCTTGAATAAAAATCAGTTTGATATTTCTTATTAAACTTATCAATATCTAATCCAAACGAAGTTCTTAGCGACATCATAATCGCATCAAACATTTGTTCTTCTCTTGATTCCTCAATCCATGTTTTCGCTAATGGATTATTTATATATTCATTTATATTAAACACATGGTCATAACGAACATTATTTTCTTTTCCAGATGCACCACATCCAAAGCCTATAAAGTCATTATCACTCCAGTAACATAAATTGTGCATAGAATGTTTTCCTTCTTTACAGAAACTCGAAATTTCATAGTGATTATATTCAGAAAGTCGTTGACAAATTAAATCATACATTTGTTCTTCTAATTCCTCATCAATGGGTTGAACATTCTTTTTACCAAAAACAGAATTTTCTTCTATTTGTAATGAATAAATTGAAATATGTGGCAAATCCAATTGTAGAAACATTGATAAATCACTGTTTAATTGATTTATGGTTTGATTGGGTAAACCATAAATTAAATCAATAGAAATATTCTCAATTCCTTCTTGTCTTAATTCTTTGATACAGCGAAAAACATCTTGAGCGCTATGTCTTCGTCCTATTTGTTTTAATAAAGTGTTATCGAATGTTTGAACTCCCAAGCTAATGCGATTTACACCCATTTCCTTAAACAATTTGATTTTTTCTAAATCCAATGAATCAGGATTACATTCAATCGTCCATTCATACGAATTATTCAAATATGGTTTAAAAAAAGAACATAAACGTGTTAACTGATCAATTGATAATGAACTTGGTGTACCTCCACCAAAATACAAAGTATCAATATCATGAACACCATGTGTTTTTATCTCTAATTCTAAAGCATCCAAGTACTGATTTTTTTTTGAAGAAACGACACGACAAAAGTCACAATAAAAACAAATAGAATCACAAAAAGGAATATGAATATAACAATTCATTTATTCTTCATCCATTGAAAGAACAGCCATGAATGCTTCTTGTGGAATTTCAACAGATCCCACCATCTTCATTCGTTTCTTTCCTTCTTTTTGTTTTTCCAACAATTTCTTTTTACGAGAAATATCCCCTCCATAACATTTCGCCAATACGTTTTTACGCAATGCTTTAATGTTTGTACGAGCTATAACTTTTCCTCCAATTGCCGCTTGAACAGGAATTTCAAATTGCTGTTTTGGAATGATTTCTTTTAATTTAATTGTCATCGCATTTCCACGGCGATACGCAAAATCTTTATATACAATCGTACTTAGTGCATCGATTACTTGTCCATTCAATAGAATATCCATCTTCACTAATTTACTTTCACGATATCCGCATAATTCATAATCAAGAGAGGCATATCCTTTAGTACATGATTTCATCTTGTCAAAGAAATCAAAAATAATTTCACTTAAAGGCATATCATATTTCATCATCATTCTTACATCATCTAAGACTTGTAAATCAACATATTCACCACGTTTTTTCTGACATAAATCCATCATAGCTCCTACATATTCTTTAGGAACCATAATCTCGGCACTTACATAAGGTTCTTCAATATGATCAATATTTTGAGCTGGTGGTAAAGCAGCTGGATTATCAATAGCTTCCATTGTTCCGTCTGTTTTATATACATGATAGATAACTGAAGGACTTGTTGCGATTAAATCTAAATTAAATTCTCTTTCAAGTCGTTCTTCTACTACATCCATATGCAACAAACCTAAGAAACCACAACGGAATCCAAATCCAAGGGCTTGGGATGTTTCTGGTTCAAATTGTAAAGAAGCATCGTTTAATTTTAATTTTGATAAAGCTTCTTTTAAATCATCATAACGTGCATTATCAACTGGATAAAGACCACAATAAACCATAGGATTCATTTCACGATATCCTTTTAATGGCATTTGTGCAGGTCTTTCACAGTGTGTAATCGTATCACCTACACGAACATCTTCTATATTTTTGATTGCCGCACTAATCCAACCTACTTCCCCAGTTTGAAGTTGGTCTTTTACTACTTCTTTAGGTGTTCTTACTCCTACTTCGATTACTTCATATTCAGCTCCAGTAGCCATAAAACGAATTTTATCTTTTGGCTTAATAGAACCATTTTTCACAGAAACAAAGGCAATGACGCCGCGATATGAGTCATATACAGAATCAAAGACTAATGCTTGTAAAGGAGCATTTGGATTTCCTTTAGGAGCAGGTAATTTATGAACAATTTCTTCTAACACTTGGTCTACATTTAATCCTGATTTAGCACTAATTTCAACAGCTTCAGAACAATCCAAACCAATCATATTTTCAATTTCTTCTTTCACCACATCAGGTTGCGCACTAGGAAGATCAATTTTATTTAAAACAGGCAAAATCTCTAAATCATTATCTAAAGCTAAATAAACATTTGCCAATGTTTGGGCTTGAACTCCTTGGGTTGCATCAACAACTAAAATAGCTCCTTCACATGCTGCAAGTGATCTTGATACTTCGTACGAAAAATCGACGTGTCCTGGTGTATCTATTAAATGAAATAAATAGTCTTCACCATTTTTGGCATGGTAAACAAGTTGAACTGCATTTAATTTAATTGTGATTCCTCTTTCTCGCTCTAAATCCATTGAATCCAAGATTTGGTTTACCATTTCTCTTTTTTCAACGGTATCCGTTAATTCAAGAATACGATCGGCTAAAGTTGATTTTCCATGGTCGATATGAGCCACAATAGAAAAATTACGAATATGAGACTGATCCATAGAAATACCTCCTTATTCAACACGTGTTCCCACTAAATTTCTACCCATTCCATTGTAGAAATCTTTTGCATTTAAAACAGGTTTTCCTTCCATTTGACATTGATCAATAAGTAGAATTCCTTCATTTAAATACAAACCAAATCCATCGTTAACTAGTCCTGCAAATGTCATTGGATTTAGTACTTGTGATTGCATATAGCGCGCTTTCAATACTTTAAACTTTTTATTTTTTACAATAAAATAAGCTCCTGGTTCATTCGATAAAGCACGAATCTGATTAAAAATATGAACATCATCTTGATTTAAATCGATGTGTTCCTCACTTTTAGAAATAACCGGTGCATAAGTAGCTAGATTTTCATCTTGTTCAACAAAATAAGCTTGACCAGTAACTAGTTTATCCCAATTTCTTAGTAATAATATACTAGCCGCTTGTGCCATTTTTTCAAAAACAGAAGATGAATTATCTTCATCTAAAATTTCTACTTTTTCAACATCTAAAATAGGTCCGGCATCCATTTTAGGCGCCATTTTCATTAGTGTCATTCCAGAAACGGAATCGCCATTCCAAATAGCTCTTTGAATAGGTGCGCCTCCTCGTAAAGCTGGAAGAAGTGATCCATGTAAATTAACAGCACCATATACAGGAGCATCTAAAATCACTTTAGGAACAATTTGTCCATAGGCACATGTAACGATGATATCTGGTTTATAATCTAATATTGTTTGATAGTCTTCTTTGATACGAACTGGTTGAAATACTTCAATTCCATGTTGAACAGCCACTTCTTTAACTTCAGAAAAAACTAAATTTTGTTTACGTCCTTTTTTCTTATCTGGTTGGGTAACAACTAAACCAACTTCAATATTAGCTTGTAGCATATTTTCTAATATTGTAGCAGCAATTTGCGGAGTACCCATAAAAATGCATCGAATTTTATTCATACATAACCTCCATCGACATGTATTATATCTTATTTTTTTAAAATAGTTAATGTATTTTTTTGATGTCTTATTGCATTTAAAAAAAGATTTTGTTATAATTTTAAAGCAATTTATGTCAGGAGGTGCAACCTATGCCACAAATCAATTCTCAAAAGAAACGTGTTAAAACAAACAACAAAGCACACATGTTAGTTGTATCAAAAAAATCTGCTGTAAAAACTTCAATCAAAAAAGTATTAGCAGCTGTTGAAGCTAATGATAAAGAAGCTGCTGTTGCAGCATACAATGAATGTAGCTCAAAATTAGATTCAGCTGTTGCAAAAGGAGTTTACCACAGCAATTACGCTAGTCGTCAAAAATCACGTTTGTCAACTGCAATCAACAACATGAAGTAATAAATAAGAAGGTCAATATTGGCCTTCTTTTTTATTATCTATTAATAAATCAAATGCAAACTGTTCAAATGCCTGATCCATGTCTGCAATCTTTCCTGTCTTAATTCCCTGATCTAATCGGGATAACTGTGCTAATATATCCAATAATTCTTCAGCACCAAACTTACTTGCTTGTTTCATTGTCATTTGTACACGATATGGATGTGCTTTTAAATGTTCAGCAATAACATCTTTTGACCCATAAACATCCATATAAACACGAACTTGGAACATAAAACGCATTTGACTTGCTAATAAAGCATTAATCGCAACAGGCTCACTTCCTAATTTCCTAAAATTACGATAATACGCAATAAATAATAATGCATTTCGATCTTTCAAGGCATCTACCATCTTAAAAATATTTTGTAATGGCTCAACACTCATTAATGCTTGTACATCTTCTAGATGAATACGAGATGCATATATTCTTAATTTATCTAATTCATTTTCAATTCGTAATGTATCTAGACTTACACGACTTGTAAAATAATCCAAGGCATCATAATCCATTTCTAATCCTATTTTTTGACAATACTCTCGTATATACATTTTCTTGTTTTTGTCATCTAAACCAATGCAAGGAATAAAATTATTTTTATCAACCGTAGACAAAAGTTCTTTTACATCATTTTTCTTTTTATTAAATTTATTCGAATCACAACAATATACAATGATACACTGCTCAGAATCGTCACTTCTCTTAATTAATTCTTTTACATCATAATGCGTTGTATCTTTACCCATTAAAAAAGAACACTGATTCACGATGACCATCTTCACATCATCAAAAATAGATACATTGTCAATTTCCCATAACAACTCTTCTAAAGGTTGTTCTTGGGCATTAATTTCTACCGTATTCATTACTTGATACTTCTTTTTAAGAGCACTAATTTTTTGTTTTCGTCTTGATACATCAGATCCATATAAAATAATATTCATGTTTAGATTGTATCATATTTTTATTCCAAACTAAAATTCAACAAAACTATTTATTAATTCACCATATATAGGCAGGCTCATCATTAGAATAAATTGCTTTGAATAACACATCTTTTGAAATTCTTTGTAAAGAAGAGCCATATTCATTTTGAACAACATAATACGGATCTAAAATATAAAAATATTCAATTTCATGACTTCCTTCAAAAACAGAATACCCAGTACATACAACTAAGTGATTTGCCTTTGGTAAAGTTGGATAAATCTCATTTAAATTAATCGCAACAAAAATAGGATCATTAGTTGAAATATCTTGTATTATCCTTTGTTCAAATTCTTTATATACACTTTGACTAGAATCGCCTTGTCTTATGAATTGTACATGATAACCCGCTCCCTGTGGATTTTCATCTTCTTTGCCAAATAAATATTTATTCATAACTCGAGCAACATCCAAATATTCTGTTCCTGTAACATCCGATGTTTTTAATTCATTTGCCAACTGACTTTGGCTCATAAAAATTTCATGATAATTCAATACCATTTCAAGACATGCAGGGCCACAATAATAATTATTTTCTTGTGTACGCACTGGAACATTTAATCGATAATCTATCATACGTGATTGTGATTCAATTTTATTATCCATTTTATTTGTATTTAATATTTCTTCTTGTTTTGGTTCTTCCGTTTTGTTCACTGTTACTTGTTCATAATCTTTTACACGAATGCATCCAGCAAACAAATTCATTAAAAAAATCAATATCACAACACTAAACAATCTTTTCATATGCGAAATAAACCCCTTCTCTTTTAATTAAGTATAGCGAATTTATTTATTTTAATTCTTAATTAATTATTAATTTTAAATAAACTCCATCAATAAGTAATAAAAACTGTTCTACCATATATACGCTGGTTCTACATTAGAATAAATAGATTTAAATAAAGTTTCTTTAGGAACTTTTTGTAAGGCTCCATCAAATTTTTCTTGAACAACGTAATACGGATCTAAAATGTAATAATAAACAATTTCATCAGTGTTTTCATAAGATGCATATCCAGTGCAAACAACTAGATGATTTGCACTTGGTAATGTTGGATATAACGCATTTAAATTCACTGCAAGAAAGACAGGATTTCCACTTGCGATATCTTTTTTTACTCTTTGTTCAAATTGTTGATACAAAATAGGATTCGTATCATTCATTTCCATAGTTTGAACTTGATATTCTTTGCCATGAACGTATTTATTCACGACTCTACAAAGATCTACATATTCTGTTCCTCTATCGGTTGTGATATTTACTTCCTTTGCCAACTGGTCTTGACTGACATTTATTCCATGATAATTTAAAACCATTTGTATTGTGGCAGGCCCACAGTAGTAATTTGTTTCTTGAGTACTTTCTTTTACATCAAGACAATGATCTACAATTTTAATAATACCCTTATCTGAATTATAAGGATTTTGATTATTATTTTTTGTATTTATACATCCAGAAATACAAAAAACAAATAGACATACAAAAATTATTCGTTTCTTATGTGACAACATATAAAATTTCCCTTTCTTTATCTACATATTATCATAAAGAACAAATGTAATTAATATATCAAATACTAAATAAAACCAAACAATCCTGTTGCTGTAACAAAAAACGTAAATTGCTTACACGAGAAAATATGAATCATGCCTACATCTTTGGTCATTAATAAATCAATTCCCAACAAATGACAATTCGATACAACTTCACTAGAAGGATGATGATATCGATTGTTTTCTCCTACCGATATAATACCTAATTTGGGATTTATTTTTTCTAAAAACGTAAAAGAAGAGCTTGTATTAGAACCGTGATGTCCTAATTTTAAAACATCCACTTTTAAATCATAAGTATTAAGAAGTTGTTTTTCGATATTTATAGAAGCATCACCCATCCAAAGATAATCCATATCGTCATATTGAAAATAAGACACAATACTATTATCGTTTTCGTCATTTGAAATACGTTCTGGAAGCAATAAATAAAAAGGATAATCTACATTCACTTTTTGAGAAGACTCATCAACTACTTGTTTAACTTCAATTTGTTTCAATAATTCTTCTTTCCCTCCTGAATGATCAAAATCATCATGAGTAATAATCAAAGTATCTAGTGAATGGATTTGTAGATCTTCTAATACTGGGACAATTATATCGTTTACATTATCTTTATATAAATTAGCTCCACAATCAATCATCACACTACTTTTCTTATATGGTTCAACAATAAGAGTACAATCTCCTTGTCCAATATCAATGGTGTATACATGAAAGAATGGGTCGACATAACTTGTAAAGAATGGAGATAGTATTAGTAAAATAGTAGGTATAAATTTGATTTTGTTATTGAATAAACAGTAAAACACACAAATTAAAAATACATAAAACAAAACATCTGGAACATAATGAATCACAAGATTAGGTATATTAAATGATGGAATATCCGAAACGAAGCTAAAACAAAATAATAATGCATTGAGATTTTTCAGAAGAGGAAATAACAAGAATAAAATAACATTTATTTCATGGAAATAAATAAATTGTAGTGAATACAAATATAAAGTAATCGCAAATTGCTTATGATCTTTAATATAGTGATTCATAATTTGTATTCCACTTGTCAATATAAAAACAAAATCAAATGGATCAGGATTCAGATATAGAAAAATAAAACTAGAAGTAACATAAGAATCAAAGGAATCTTCAATCAAGAATTTCATTAATTGATATAGAATATATCGTAATAAACTTGATTTAAAAGAAAAGAGCCCACCATATACTATGGCACTTAGAATACAAACAAGACGACTTTTATTTTGTGATAAGAATATTGATAATATTGTTTGCAGGTAATACAAACAAACAAGAAAAGGAATAGATAAACGAGATTGGACAGAATATGAATCATTATCTGGTTTAATGCCATATAAATACATACACAATACTTCATTGTTTTTGAGTTTATTGTATAGTTTAGCCTTAATTGAATTCGAATAAGAAATCAATTGATTATCACCGGCTTGAGTGGATTCATATATATTTTTAGAATGCATATAGTCTTCAAAATTAAATTGATGAATATTTTTAACACTTACTATTTCATCGAATTCATCAAAATAATAGGAATCACCAAAATTAGGATTTTCTAATCCATATACTATAATTCTTGATTCTTTGTTGCCAGCAATACAGTAATTTGTTTTTATTTCTTCGATTATATATATGCCTTCTTTCGCTTGTATATAGTTATCGCGCAGCAATAAACTAGAACAAGCCAATAAAATCCATAAATAAACAATAAACTTATTTTTAAAACGAGCCAGTAAATAAATGCCAAACAATATCGAAAACATGAAGACAAGTAAAGAATCTTCAAAAATCAAACAAAACCAGAAACCAACTAATAAAATAAATTTCATAATACAATGCGATCCTTTATCTTCTCAAATAATTTATCACCAATTCCCTTTACGTTTTTGATATCTTCGAGAGATTGAAAAGATTGATTATTACGATATTCAATAATACGTTTAGCTAAACTCGGACCAATTCCTGGTAGTGTTTCCAATTGTTCTTGCGAAGCACTATTAATTGATACAAAATTACTTTCTTGTTTGGCAACAACAATCACTTCGTTTTCTTGTACTACTCGATTTAAATTTAAAGCATCACTCGTTCCTTGTTCTGTCAGACCACCAGCTTGTTCAATTAAATCATTGATTGTGGCATCCCATTTCACAGTATAAATACCTGGTTGATTTACTTCTCCTTTAATTTCTACTTCTTTTGTTGTTGGCTGTACTAAATCCAAAGAGACAAAAGTATAGCGATTAAACCATGTAAATAAGAAAATGAAAAAACAAATTAAAAAAAGAAGGACTTTTTTCATAAATATCACCCTTCTTTATAATTCGACAAAAATTTAAATTTGTAAAAATTTATTTTATAGAAATGATTTTTACATCATATGGTTCTTCAACACGTTTAACTGTGCAAACATCTCCTACCTTTTTATCTAAGATAACTTCAGCTAATGGAGTGATGTTAGATAATTTTCCATTCATAGGATCCGCTTCGACTGAACCAACAATACTAAATGTTTTTTCTTCATTTTCTGATAAATCTAAAATAGTAACTGTTGAACCAATCTTAACAACATTGGCTTTTCCTTTTTTAGTCGATTCATCAATAATTTCAGAATTTTTAATTAATGCATCTAATTCAAGAATACGAGCTTCAACTTGACCTTGGTGTTCACGAGCTGCATCATAATCAGCGTTTTCACTTAAGTCCCCTTGTGCTCTGGCTTCTTGTAATTCAACAATAACTTCTTTACGAGTAACGTGTACTAACTGTTCATATTCTTTGACTAACGCGTCATAACCTTCTTGCGTTACATAATTTTTTTCAATTGCCATGATTTCAACTCCTTGTTTACGCTTAAGGAATTATAACATAGAAAATAAAAATATCCAATTATAATCCTAAATTCAATTGTTCACAAATCTGCATATGTTCATCATACGTTCTCGAATAATATACTTTACCATCGCCATGGATATCCGCTGCAAAGTAATAATAATCTGTTTGTGCTGGATGTAAAACCGCATCAAATGCTTCTTTACCAGGATTTAATATAGGTCCAACTGGAAGTCCACTATAAAGATATGTATTGTATGGTGAATCAATATCTGTTTGAACTTCACAATCTTGAGGATCATTAAAATCATCGTATAATGCATAACAAACAGTTACACTTGATTGAAGCATCATATCTGAATTTAAACGATTATAGAATACACTAGCAATCGTAGGCATATCAGAAGCATATCCAGATTCAAATTGAACGACACTTGCCAACGTAACTATTTGATGCACACTATAACTTGAATTATTAAAATCATCTTTATATTCTTGATACATACAATCAAATTGATTTAATAAAATTTTAGTTATTTCTTCTAATGATGCCTCAGTTGGAATTGAATACGTTTCTGGATATAAATATCCTTCTAATTTTATCTTGTATTCCGCTTTATTAATTTCATCAAAATTTAAAAATTCATATTGATCACATAAAGTGCGTAAAGTATTTTCATCATTCCAATAAGAAATAATATCATCTTTAGTATAATCGAAATTTTGGGCAATAATTTCAGCAATTTCTTTAGCCCATTTACCCTCAGGAATCGTAATTGTTACACTATCCACTTTTGCGTTTGAAGGATTTGACAAATAAGCAAATATTTCTTGTAAGTTCATACCATCATTCAATTGATATTGACCAGCGTAATATGATACATCACCCTTAGTTTTAGAGAAAATTTTCGCAAACCTTTGACTATGAATTAATTCCATTTTTTCTAAATCACTCAATACATCATTAAAACTTTCACCTTCATGCACTATTAATGTTTCCTGTTTACTTCCATCCCCACAAGCACTTGCGTTTTTTAAACAAAAAACAAAAAAAGTAACTACAATAACCAATAAAACTATTAAAAGACCAATTAATCCTATTTTTTTCTTGCCTTTATTCTTCGACATCTTCTTCATCCTCAACGAATGTGTTAATAACCTCTTCTACCATATCCCATTCTTCATCGCTTTCGATTGGATATAAATTCCCTTGTTCGTCATAAATAGAAGCATACACATCGCTAGGATCCCCATCTGGGTCTTGGTACACTACATATTGTTTTTTTGTTTCATCGCTATCAAATGTAAATAAAATAATAAATTTCTTTTCATTTCCATTTTCATCTTTAACGTATAAACAATTTGAATCTAACATATAATTTTTTCCTTTCTAAAATAAAGAGGGTAATCCAAAAATTACCCCCTATTTTTACTATCCAGATAATTCTGTAAAATCTGTACAGCTGCCATTTGATCAATAATCTTTTTTCGCTTTTTACGCGAAACATCCCCTTGAATTAATAATCTCTCGGCGCTTACAGTTGTGAGTCGCTCATCCCATAAAGTCACATGATATCCTTCTTTTTCCAATTCATTGGCAAAATCAATTGACAATTGACCACGAATTCCAACATCACCATTCATGTGTTTAGGAAGTCCTAAAACAACTTCTTTAATTTTTTCTTTTTCAAGAAGTTCAAGAAGTTGATCAAAACAATCATCATAGTCGTCTTGGTCAAAGCGAATTGTCGTTAATGCTCTTGCAAGAAATCCCGTTGAATCACTAATCGCAACTCCACAAGTCTTACTTCCAAGATCAAGTCCAATAATACGTCCCATTATTTCTCCAAATATGCACGAACTAACTCTTCAATAATTTCATAACGTTCAATGCGTTGAATTAAATTACGAGCATTTTTATGAGAAGAAATATAGGCAGGATCATTACTGATAAGATAACCGGCAATTTGGTTTTCAGAATTATATCCTCTTTCTTCCAGTGCAGCACTAACTTCTTTCAGAATCATTTTGATATTTTCTCTTCGAATATCTTCTGTAGTAAAAGTCATTGTTTCAGTAACGTCTTTCATAATATCAACTCCTTAACTTATTTCATTATACAAAATAAAAGACAAAAATGAAAGAGATTTCATCTTTGTCTAGTATTTTTATTATTTTAATAATTGAGAGCGAATTGCTTCCAATGCCTCTTGTACTTTAGAAGCGTCTTTACCACCAGCTTGTGCCAAGTCTGGTTTTCCTCCACCATTTCCAGAACAAATTTGTGCAGCTGTTTTAACAAGTTGTCCACTGTTTACACCATTTTTAATAGCATTTTTACCTGCTCCAGCAACAAAAACGACTTTATCATTATTCACATTCGCAAAGAAACATACAGCGTTTTCATCTTGTCCTTTGATATTTGAGGCAATATCTTTTAAAGCTTTAGAATCAAGTCCTTCACTACATTTAATAATTACATTTAATCCATTAATAGATTGAGCATCTTTTAAGTATTCCAATGCTTTTAAACCATTAATTTGATTTTTCATGTCTTCCATTTCTTTTGTCATGGCCTTTAATTGATCATAGACATTTGAAACTTTTTCATCAACGTTTTTAATACCTTTTGATTTAACTGTAGCGGCGATATTTTCAAGCATTTCGTGTTCATGAGCAACTTCCTTATAAGCCTCAAAACCAGTTTTAGCAGTAATACGTCTTGAATCCGATCCAATACTTTCTTCTGAAATAATTTTACACATTCCAATTTCACTTGTGTTATTTACATGACATCCAGCACAGAATTCTTTAGTAACATCACCCATTGTAACAACACGAACAAAGTCACCATATTTTTCATTAAACAATGACATAGCCCCTGTTTTCTTAGCTTCTTCAATAGGCATGATTTCTTTAGTAACATCATATCCATTGGTAATATATTCATTTACTAATGCTTCTACTTGTGCTAATTGTTCATTAGAAATTTTTTCATAATGTGAGAAGTCAAAACGTAAATATTCATCACATACATATGAACCTGCTTGGTGAATATGAGAACCCACAACTTTTTGAAGAGCCGCTTGAAGTAAGTGTGTACAAGAGTGATTTTTCATTGTCTTTTGACGACGAGTAACATCCACTTTACAAGTAACCATCATACCTTCAGTAATCACACCATCTTCGATTTCAATTGTATGAATGTGTTGTTTATTTGGTGCTTTTTGAACATCTGTCACATGAGCATCAAATCCATCCGCTGTAATTGTACCAGCATCACATACTTGTCCACCGCTTTCAGCATAGAAACAAGTTTGATCTAAAATAATTTGTCCTTCATCACTTAATGAATCCGTTCTATGTCCATCTTTGAAAAGAGCAATAACTTTTGCTTGACATGTTAATTGATCGTAACCAATAAATTCAGATGCATCGGTGAAGTTCATCAATTCTTCATTTTGTTTCGCAAATGATTCTTTATTGCTTCGCGCAGCACGAGCTCTTTCTTTTTGTTGATTCATTTGTTCATCAAATTCTTCACGAACAACTTCTAAACCAGCTTCTTGGGCAATTTCTTGTGTTAATTCAAATGGGAATCCATAAGTATCATATAACTTAAATACAACTTCCCCACTTAATTTACCATCCGCTTTAGCCATTTCTTCATCAAGAAGAGCTTGTCCATTTTTCAATGTTTTACGGAAAGTTTCTTCTTCGATTTTGATTAATTTTTGATTAAATTCAACGTGTTCTTGTAAATATGGATAGAAATCTTTCATATTGTCCGCTACAACAGGAACTAATTTATATAAGAAAGGTTCATCCAATCCTAATTTTAGTCCAAAACGAGCAGCTCTACGAAGAACACGACGAAGTACATATCCTCTACCAGAGTTAGAGAAATTTGCTCCATCACTTAAAGCAAACGTAATTGTACGAACGTGATCGGCAATAACACGGTATGCCATTTTATATTCACCTTCATAAGGGTGTTTAGCCATTTTTTCAGTCGCATGGATAATTGGCAAGAATAAATCTGTGTCGAAATTTGTTTCTCCATCTTGAATCAATGCGACAAGACGTTCAAGTCCCATCCCTGTATCAATGTTCTTTTGAGGTAATTCTTTATATTCTTTACGATCTACTTCTGGATTACAATCATATTGTGAGAACACAATATTCCATACTTCGATATAACGATCATTTTCCATTTCTTCGAAGAATAATTTTTCTCCTAATCCTTCAGGATCGTATTTAGGCCCACGGTCAAAGAAAATTTCACTATCTGGTCCACCTGGTCCTTTACCGATTTCCCAGAAATTTTCCTTTGTCTTTAAAATATGACTTGGATCTACATGGCATTTTTCAGCCCAAATACGATATGCGTCTTCATCATCAATATACACAGTAATATATAAACGATCTTTATCGATTCCCATCCATTCTTCACTTGTTAAGAATTCCCAAGCAAATGGAATCGCATCTTCTTTAAAATAATCCCCAATTGAGAAGTTTCCTAACATTTCAAAGAAAGTATGATGTCTTGCCGTACGTCCTACATTTTCAATATCATTTGTACGAATACTCTTTTGCGCATTGGCAATACGATTACATCTAGGTTTTTCTGAACCATCAAAGTATTTCTTTAATGCCGCAACCCCTGCATTGATCCACAATAAAGTTGGATCGTTATTAGGAACTAGACTTGCTCCTGGTTCAATCATATGTCCTTTACCTTTGAAATAATCCAAGAACATTTGACGAACTTGATTTCCTGTTAGTTGTTTCATAATCTTCCTCCATAAAAAAACGTTCCTATATCTAGGAACGTAAAGTTACGCGGTACCATCCTAGTTCACTATTGCTAGTGCCCTTAATTATCGAATAACGCCGAAATACGATTTCACTCCAAGATAGCTTCAATTTAAAATCTTTTTGAAGTTTTCACCAACCACTTCTTCTCTAAAAAAAACAATTATAAATCTACTTATTCTTTTCAACGTGAACACAGTAATTTTATCATTGAAGAATCTAAATTTCAATTTCTTTTTTAGGCAAATGGATAATCAATGGTTATAACCAAATAAACTTCTTTTGAAACGTTAATATGCGACATTATTTCTTGTTCAATTTCTTGTTTAGTTTTCTTTTCATCAAATGGAACCACTAAATCAAATACCAAATTCACATGAGTCGGACCTGATACAATACGGAAATCATGGAACTGCCATTGTTCATTACATTCTTTAATTGCCTTTGAAACAATCGCTTTATATTCATCTGTTTCAGGGTCATTCACTTTCACAGGATCCATATGAAGAACTAATTCCACTTGGAATTTATCTTTAACTTGTCGTTCAATATTATCAATTTCATCATGAATTTCAAAAATATCATTTTGACTATTCACTTCCACATGAGCACTGGCAAAGTTTCTATTAGGTCCATAGTTATGAACAATAAAATCATGAACACCTAACACTTGATTACTCTGTAAAATAAAAGCTTTAATATCTTTTACTAATTGTTCATCCGGAGCCATTCCCAACAATGAATTAATAACATCTTTAATCAAATTGTATGCGTTAATTAAAATAATAACAGAAACGATAACCCCCATATAACCATCTAAATTAAAATGAAATATAGGTGATAAAATAGTTGAAATTAAAACAGCAGTTGTTCCAAGTACATCCGAAATAGAATCAAGAGCCGTTGCTTCCAATAAAGATGATTCATATTTTTTAGAAAGAGCTTTATTATAGCTATACATCCAAAGCTTCATCGCAATCGAAATACATAAAATAAAAATCGTTACCCATCTAAAATCAATAACACCTGGGTGAATGATTTTAGTAAAACTTTCTTTTGCTAATTCAAAACCAAGGACAACAATAATCAATCCCACAAACATCGAAGCAATTGTTTCTGTTCTTTGATGTCCATATGGATGAGACGCATCGGCTGGTTTATTAGAAATACGGAAAGATATAATTGAAATAATATTACTAATAGCATCTGTCAAGTTATTAATCGCATCTGCTTGAATCGAAACAGATTGAACAACTGTTCCAATCATAAACTTAATCAAAAACAATAAAATATTATTAAAGATTCCAATCCATCCACATAAACGCCCCACTTGACTTCTAACTTGTTGATTTTTAGTATCTTGGGCATTAGGTACAAATTTATTAATTAAATAAGAAATCATTTTTTCACCTTCATTTTATATTAAAATTCCTTCTAAGTGATCCATTTCATGTTGAATGATTTGGGCTTCGGTATCATAAAAAAATTGATGGTGTTTTTTAAACTCCGTATCTAAATATTCAACCTCTATTTCTCTATAACGAACAGCTTCTCTTTCACCAGATAAAGATAAGCATCCTTCCATAGTAGTATATGGATCTTTTTTAGATAAAATAACGGGATTAATCATAACTACATGCATAAATTGTGTCTGAATCACAATCATACGCTTTGAGTAACCAATCATATTTGCCGCCATTCCTACACATTTATATTCATATGCTTTAATTGTATCTAATAAATCCTGAGCAATTGGTAAATCTTTTCTTCTACATTTTCCACTTTTTTGTGATAAAAAGGTTTCATCCGTTACAATCGGTTTTATCATAGCTTACCTCCTAAGTTTTCTTTTAATGATGTTTGACGAATCCGTTTTTGTTTCAACTTCACTTGATTTTCAAATAATTGTTGGTTTCCAATGATATATAAATGATGTTTTGCACGTGAAATAGCCGTATAAATCAATCTTTTTTCTAGCATATACGTCGAATTACTATCCACTACAAAAATAACATTCTCGTATTCACTTCCTTGTGATTTATGAACAGAAATACAATACGCATGCGTTAGAAAATATAAGAAATCATGGTCAAAAGGAACAATCTGATTACCAAAATCTACTTCAATAATCGCATTGTCTTTTGTCTTTTCAATATGAATAATCGTTCCCATATCACCATTATAAACATCTTCTTCTGCCATATTTTTAAGCAACATGACCTTATCTTTTTCACGAAAAACAACTTGGCCAACTTTTATTTCTTTTTTATATTTTGACTTAGGATTCATTAATTCCTGCATCATTTTATTTATTTCATCAATACCGCATACTCCTTTATACATAGGAGCTAATATTTGAATGTCTTGTTGACTTATCAATTCACAAATGCGCTCTAAAATCTCAAAAGAATTTGCTTCAATAAATGTAACACCATCATCAAAACTACACTTTTGATCTTCTCGGATTTCTTTTGCCAAAGTTACGATACCCGAACCATTTGCCTGGCGATATATTTTTGTCAGATGAACTACAGGTAATAAAGAAGAATCAATTAAATCTTCAAATACTTTTCCTGGTCCTACACTTTCCAATTGATTTTCGTCTCCTATTAATAAAATACGACAACGAAGAGGAAGAGCCTTTAATAATTGACAAAAAAGATGTGTATCAACCATGCTGAATTCATCAATAATTAAAAAATCACAATCAATTTTATTATTTTCATCTTTTCCAAATGTATTAGAATGTAAATCCCATTGTAATAAAGAATGAATCGTACGAGAATCACATTCTGATAACTGTGATAATCGTTTCGATGCTCTTCCAGTAGGAGCACATAATTGAATCGTTCGATCAGGATATAATTGTGTACAAATGTTCAATATTCCCTTAACAACCGTTGTTTTCCCAGTTCCCGGTCCTCCATTTAAAATAGAAAACGAATGATTAAAAAAGGAAATAATCGCATCTTTTTGTTTATCATCATATTCAATGTTTAAACTAAATTCAACTTCACGAATTTTAGTATCCAAAACAGATTCATCAATTTGATCTACCTTAAAAATATGATCTTTTACATCATTTGAAATTGTCATTTCATCACTCAATAAATGAAAAGGATATATTCTATCATTCTGTATTTCTAAAATATCATTTTTCTTTAAACGCTGTATAGCCTCTATTATTTGTTGTTTGGAAAGAACTTTTGTGTTTTCACAAATACTAGCTAGTGATAAAAATGTATTTCCTGAATTCATAACTAAATCACGACATACATTACATATATAAGCATCTTGTCGTCTAGAATCCATTGCTTCCATCGCTAATGTATTAGCCAAAAATACACTCGTTTTATACCCAAATCCATTGACTTCATAGAAAGGCTGAAAACAATTTTTTTGAATCACTTCGACAGGATTGTCATAATGTTTTTGCAACAGTTCAATTTTGGCATCACTTAAACCCATCTTTATAAGTTGAACATAGGATTCATTAAAACTCGAGAATTCTTGAATTCCTTTTTTTATTGTATTGATTTTCTTTTGATTTAAGGATGGAATCTGATACAAAATACTATCATCTTGTAATATTAATTCCAGACAATTATCACCAAATGACTCATAAATTTCCATTGCTGTTTTCTTACCAATACCATTGAATCTTTCTCCACTTAAAAAACGGACAATCTGTTTTTCATTTGTTGGCAACTTACGAACTGCACTCTTAATTTGAAACTGTTCACCATACTTAGGATGATGGACATAATCACCTGTTAAAGTGTATTCCATATCCTCACTAACATCACGAACAATTCCTGTTGCCGTAAATTTATGATATGTATCTGTCTGTGAAAAAGTAGCGACTATATAATGATTTTGTTCGTTTTCAAAAACTACATATTCTAGAATCGCATCAATGGTTTCCATTCAACTTCTCCTGATAAGTAAGTAGAATTTTTTCGTTTAAATCTTCATCATTGATAAATACTTGATCAATGACACCTCCACCCATGCAAATGTTTCCATCATAAACAACAGCTTCTTGTCCACATGTAACCGATGAAATTTTTTGAGGGTAAGACAACAAAATTGTGGTATCATCAATTTTTTTCAAGTATACATCTTGATCAGGTTGACGATATCTAAATTTAGCTGTACATTTTTCAGGAATTTTATAAGAGTCTGGTAAAATCCAGTTTACACCACTGACAATGCAACTAGTTGAATATAACCATTCTTTATGGGAGTTATGACAAACAAACAAAACATTTTGTTTTACATCTTTTCCTACCACAAACCAAGGTCCAGCACAATCAGATATATCGAGTCCTTTTCTTTGTCCAATTGTATAATATAGAACCCCAATATGGCGTCCTACTACTTTTCCAGTATCAATATCGACAATGTTACCTTCTTTACTTGGAAGATAATTTGTTAAAAACTTTCTAAAATCACGTTCTCCAATGAAACATATTCCTGTACTATCTTTTTTAGTCGCAACACTTTCCAAATTCAAGTCTGCAGCATATTGACGCACTTGTGGTTTAATTAATTTTCCCAATGGAAACATTGTTTTTTGTATCGCATTTTTATTTACTTGACACAAGAAATATGTTTGATCTTTATTCGTATCTGCTGCTCTTGTCAAATAATTAAAACCATCAATATTGGTAGTAGATGCATAGTGCCCTGTTGCTACAACATCAAATCCATTTTTTAAAGCAAATTCAAAAAAAGAATCAAACTTTATATATTTATTACATAAAATGTCTGGATTGGGTGTTCTTCCTTTTTCATATTCATCTAAAAATGTTTTAAAGACATGATCCCAATACTCTTTTATAAAATCAACACGAAGAAGTTTTAACCCAAGATGGTTCGCAACCGCTAAGGCATCTTGATAGTCTTGTTCCTGTGGACATGTATCATCCATAATTGTCGGATTTCCTTCAATATCATTATTAGCAAACGAATCCCAATTTCGCATAAAACAACAAGTTACATCATATCCTTGTTCTTTCAATAAATAAGCTGCAATAGCAGAATCAACTCCGCCACTTAATCCAAGCAAAACTTTCATACTAAAATCCTCCATTATTTCTATTGAACTAACACACTCTAACGAGTGTGGGCTTTTTTTTATAAAGCCTGGTTC
>NZ_JBJEEX010000068.1:0-1869 GCF_051873495.1 Floccifex sp. | reverse complement strand
CCCTTTGAATTAAAAAACTACAGTTTACAAAAAAAGGCAGTCCCATTCGGGACTGCTTTTTTGTATACTTTTTTTATGCTAAAAAAAGAAAATATACATCAAGATTATACAACTTATTCAGCTGGATATCAACTCTCTTTAACGATGGATATTCAAGTTTATATTGCACCTCATGACCCTGTACGTTTGCTTAATCAATTATTGGAGGGATTAGATTATAAAAAATTATTAAGCACTTACTCTGATCAAGGGAGAAATTCTGTCGTACCACCGGTTATTATGTTTAAGATTTTAGTTTACGCGTATATGAATCGCGCTTTCTCTTCGCGAGAAATTCAGCGACTTTGTCAACGGGATATTCATTTTATCTGGTTGTTAAACGGTTATCCCGCGCCTAGCCATCATACGATTAATCGATTTAGAAAACATCATTTAAGCGATGGTGTCATGGAAGATTTATTTGATCAATGGATTGAGCGTCTTCACGCCTTAGATGAAATTCATTTTAAAAACCTATTTATTGATGGAACAAAAATTGAAGCGAATGCCAATCGTTATTCCTTTGTTTGGTTAAAATCAGTCACTAAAAATGAATCTAAACTTCATACAAAAATTGAAAAACTGCTTCAACAAATCAACGAAATGTATCTAACAACGTATCAGTTCAATTCGACTCAACCCTTAGATGTTTTAGAATCTTGTTTAATGAATTTGAAACAACGAGTGATTGAACAATCCATTGAATTTGTTTCTGGAAAAGGAAAGAGAAAAACCGTTCTCCAACGTCAAGTGGAAGCACTCGAGGATTATATTGAAAAACAGAACATGTATTTGACGTATCAAGAAAGGATTGGCGAGCATCGTTCAAGTTGTTCAAAAACGGATGTTGATGCCACTTTTATGAGAATGAAAGACGATCACATGAAAAATGGTCAATTAAAACCAGGATATAATGTCCAAATTGGCGTTGAAGCGGAGTATATTGTGCATGTTGGAATCTTTAGTTCGGCCAATGATGTCACGACTTTGATTCCCTTTCTGACATCCATGGAATCTCGATTATCTAACACATTTGAACGGGTGATCGCAGATGCAGGTTATGAAAGTGAAGAAAATTATGCTTATTTGAAGGAGAACCATCAAAAAGTTTTCATTAAGCCTCTCAACTATGAAGCCTCAAAAACAAGAAAATATAAAGCTCAACTGGGGAAACGAGAAAACATGGCATATGATGAACTCACAGATACCTATACGTGTGCCAATGGAAGAGTGTTAAAACCGATCGAAGTTAAAAGTCGAGAAAGTCGGACGGGATATCGAAAAGAAGTCACGATTTATGAATGTGAAACTTGCCAAGATTGTCCCTTGCGTTCCAAATGTACAAAAGCGAAAGAAGGAAACCATAAACGAATAGAAGTGTCTAAAAAAATGCTTTCGCTAAGAACAGAGTCACTTGAAAATATCCAAAGTGAAGAAGGGATTATTTTAAGAAAGAATCGCTCCATTCAAGTTGAAGGTGCTTTTGGCGTGTTAAAACAAGATTACGGCTTCAGAAAATTTTTAACCCGTGGAAAAGTTCATGTCACAGTAGAAATGTTGCTTCTATGTTTTGGATATAATGTACAAAAATTACATAACAAAATCCAAAACAATCGTTGCGGGCAACAACTCCATACACAAAAAGTGGCTTAAAAAATCAGAATATACGGTCATTTTGAAGGAAAGAAACGTCCTTCTTTTCATCGTACTCAAAAATAAATTCAATCCATAAAATTCAATCCAGGGCCTAATTTTTTTACGATGAATAGCCAAAAAAAGGAGCATGTCGCTCCATGACTATAAAATTTTAGTCATTTTGAGACAGCCCCT
>NZ_JBJEEX010000067.1:0-1869 GCF_051873495.1 Floccifex sp. | reverse complement strand
ATGATGGCTATTTAAGAAATCCATCCATTCCTGTGCTTTTTCTTCTTTACCTTTTCTAATTCGAAATCGTGTTAGCTCAACTCGAACCATTACTTACTTTACTTCTTTCTATTCTAAATCCAGTACCAAGACAATTTCTTCTCCATCTTTTTCCCCGTTAGGAACAAAACCAGCATCTTTATATAATTTTTCTGCATAATCATTCCCAGGTACGTAGGACAAATATAGTTTTTCACCCTTACCTAGAGGCATTGTTTTTACGTATTTAATAATTTCATTTAATGCCTTTTTGCCTAATCCTTTGCCCTGGTATCTTTGATCAATCATAAATCTCCATAGACAATAATTATTACGGGCTACTTTTGGTGCTCTTTCCCAATCAAATACATTAAAGTTAATCATCGTAAATCCAACTAATGTATCTTTTTCGTATACAGCGAAAGTTTCAACTTTTTCATTTTCGTTTTGTGTAGCATAAGCTTCCAATAAACTAACCGTATTAGTCGCAACATATCTTTTTTGATTTTCCTTAACTTTAAGATTCACAACGTCCCAGATATTTTCGTTAGTTATTTTTTTGAATTCCATGTTTACTCCCCCTTAATAAAATGTCCTTCACATTTTTAATTTATTTATATTTACATTAATCATTTTTTTATTTAACATTAATCTATCATAATTTTATATTTTTACAATAGTAAATGGGGATGGTTGAATGAAAAACAGAATCAAAAATATTCTTTGGGCGATTGTTTCAATAATCATGATTGGAATGTTAATATTTGTAGCCTATTTGCGGATACAAGCTCACGAATATGGAGCTCTTGTCTGGAACATATTGGGAATTATCATTTTGCTAATTGCTACTTATGTTTATTTTAGGGATGCAATTAAAAATACTACTAATGACAATGTCGAAGAAGATGCTGAAGCAAAAAAGATCGAAACAAATTCTAAAGCTAAATCGTTAGACATCATAAGTAACCTTAGTTTTTGGGGTGGTTTTGCATTGATGATTTATGCTTCAAGTCAATTTAAAGAGAATCTGCAATTTTCATACATTCTACTTGCTATTTCTTGCACTTTAACAGCTATTTGGTTGATCACGTTAGTAACAGAACTCTTTTATATTTTTAAATATGGTAAAGAATAGATGATACAGAAGAATAAATTATTAACTTTAGAACCTTTTAATTCATATTATTTAAAAAGTATTTGGAAAGATGGTTTTTCAAGTAAGGATTCTGAATGGGCTAAGTGGAATGCCCCATATTTTGATGACTACACACCCTATTCCACGTTTTCGAATTTTAAGCACAGTTCGATTGCAGAGTATTTATTAAGTGATTCTTGTAAATGTATCTGCGTAGAAAAAAGAGCTATTGGGATGGTTTCAAAAAATTGGATTGATAAATCAACTAGATGGCTTGAGATAGGGATTGTAATTTATAATTCAAATTTCTGGCATGGAGGAATAGGAACTCAAGCTCTTAAAATGTGGATAAACGAGATTTTTACCTGTTATCCCGAATTAGAACATATTGGTTTGACTACTTGGAGTGAAAATAAGCGAATGATGCATCTCGCTGAAAAAATAGGGTTAAAGAAAGAGGCACAAATTCGAAAGGTTCGTTACTTTCAAGGGGAGTACTATGATAGTGTAAAATATGGAGTTTTGCGAGACGAATGGCATATGCAGTATAAAAATTGATATTGTAAGACAATGCAATAATATCTGCCTACCTTATTTCCTTGAACACGATAAAATAAGACCGTAGCTCATAAGAAGTACGGTCTTTTCATTTACTTGAGTTTTAATTCAACTGTCGCATCAGCACATTTATCTGAAATCATCATGTCGATTGGATA
>NZ_JBJEEX010000066.1:0-1947 GCF_051873495.1 Floccifex sp. | reverse complement strand
AACATGTCAGAAAGTCAATCACAATCCATTGGAATGAATTTCAGTGTTGGAATAGGTGGTGTTACAGGTTCGTCAGATTTATATGCAGCAAAGACTCTCAAATCTGGTGCTAACGGAACCATAGGGATAACCTATAATTCGACAACATCAAATACTGAGAAAATGATGATGGATATAAATGGAGATGGCTTACAGGATATTTTGGAAATGTCAGCCGGAAATTCTGTAATTTCTGTTCGTTATAATACAGGCTGTGGTTTTACATCAAGACAGGGTATTGAGCTGCCCGGTTGGAAGAATTTTGTTAAAGATAATTATGAAAAATTTCTGACTCAGGCTGATAGCAATGGATTTGATTTAGGGTTGATAAAAGATATTCCGGTAATTGGTGCCGCCGCAAGCAAAGGTTTGACAAGTGTTTCAATTAACCCGTTTGGATTTAATGCAGAAAACTTTTCTAATTCTTTGGATTGGAATACAAGCGTAACTCTTGGAATGAGTGGCAGTGTGGGAGCAAATGTTAATATTGGAATAGATATTATCATTTTATGTGTTTATTGCGGAACAATAAACATTACTGTTTCTGGAGGAGCTGGAACTAATGCATCTACATCAATCAACGGTGCTTCTGTAAAAATGATGGATCTGGACGGAGACGGCCTTGCAGATCATGTTCTTCGCATTCCTGGCTTTGGAACATATTGGAAACGCAATATTAGCGGTCGTTATGGACAGCTTACAGGAATTAATCTGCCTCAAGGAGGAAATGTCCGGCTGGAATATGCAGAGCAATATGGAACAACAAAGAATCCAAACTTTAAATATGTTCTAAGCAAAGTTACAATGAATGATGGTTGTAACGAAACTGTTCCTGAGATAAAACACGGAAATCATTCTGTAACTACTGTTTATGAATATGAAGACGGCTATTATGACAGACAGAAAAAAGATTTCTTCGGATTCAGAATCGTAAAGACGACGAATGCTGACGGAACGTATCAGGTAGATGAATATAACACTAATGAATATTACGCAAAAGGCAGTCTTAAAAAGAGTTGCTCTTATGCTAAAGACGGGGCTATTCTTACTATGAGTGAAACAATTCTCAGAGAAACTCCTTATGCACTTCCAACAAAAGAGGAAAGCTGGACTTATGAAAAAGCAAGTGGCGAAAATCAGTCAATTAATAATTTTATAGAATATGAATATGATGAATATGGAAACTGTACAAAACTGACTCAAACTTTTTCAGATGGAAAAACTTTGGTTGGTGAATTTACGTATGATAATACAAATATAAAAGATTACATTATTGGCTTACCAAAAGAGATTTGTGTTTATGATAGTGATGAAAAATTATTAAGAAAGCGACAAGGTGAGTATAATGAATATGGGGAACTTACTGAATTAAAACAATTTTATAGTTTGTATAATTATTCATCAAATTATGTAATTTATGACGATTTCGGAAACATAGAAAAAGTTTTAGATGGTCGCGGTTCAATGTTGATTTATGAATATGATGACACAGAGCATATGTTTGTAACAAAAATTTTACAGACTGGAAAAGACACTGACTCGTATGAAAGTTTTATTGAATATGATATTGAAACTCAAACAAAAACAAAAGAAACAGACTGCAATAAAAATGAATTGCGCTATGAATATGATGGCTGGCAGAGAATAAAAGAAATTCGGACTGCTTACGACACGGGCACAATTCCCGCGGTAAGTTATGAATATAATACACCGAACAATGATTCTTTTGGACATCACGAATTATGGTATGCCGTGACAAACAATAAAGTAACATTTGACGCGGACGATGACAGCATAATTCAGACCGTATTACAGATTGACGGTCTTGGTCGAGCCGTCAGAACGGCAAAGACCGGCTTTGTCAACGGCGTTGAAGGATGGAACGCAAGCGGAGCGGTGGAATACGAC
>NZ_JBJEEX010000065.1:0-9510 GCF_051873495.1 Floccifex sp. | reverse complement strand
TTACCACATAAAAAGGATAGCAGCTCAAGTAATTGAGTCAGCTATCCTTTTTTGTGTAGGCTATTTAACTGTTACAGCCTCTATTTGGCACTTTTGTTGCACGTAAGCGTTCATTTAGCGCTATTCACAACAATTCAGGACTACATAAGTAACCTCACAATAACACCACAGGACCTCGCGTTTTTTTACAAGGTTAGCTGGAACCTTATAAATTTGCAACTTACTAAACTCTAAATATCTTTACCAATTATATTCTAGTGTGATTTTATATTTTAGATTCAGATCATCCAACTTTTCTTTTAACGATTTAACTTCTACTGCATTTCCTGAATATAGTTTTATTTCTTCACCACTTTTTACTAGCTTTAATGCTTCGCACGTACTTATGTTTAAGACGTTCTTTGCAAGCATGATTATTTTTTGATTAACGATAGTTCAATTAATATACATCGTAAATCGTTTCATCTTCATAAATTAGACCTATATTAGTAGTAACAACGCTATAATCACATTTCGTACATTTTATTTCTACAGAAGAACCATATTTAGTTTCTACTAATCGTGATTCGCATACAGGACATTCAATCATTTTTTATTACCTCCAGGTTCTCGATGCAAATCTAATCGGCGAAATCATTTCGCATTTAATAATTAATTTTGATTTTGCGAATCATTTAACCATCTTGCAATATCTATTATTTCGATACCTTCATAATAACTTTTTTCTCTTTTTGTTCTAGCAATTAGTTTTTTTGGATATGCATCCTTAATAGATAACAATGGAGATGTTTCTCTTTCAAATGTATTCGCATTTGTTATATCATCGCAGACTTGAATATATTCTTTATATCCATTTTTAATTACTACAAAATCTATCTCCTTATTGTACAGCTTTCCGACGTAAACCTCATATTCTCGTCTCATTAATTCCAATGCAACTAAATTTTCATATAAAAATCCATAATCCATATACTTAGTGCCTATTTCAGAGAATCGGAAAGATAAATCAGAAAGATAATATTTCTTTTCACTTTCCAAATATTTTTTTCCTTTTATATCATATCTTTGGATTGGATAAAACATATACGATTTACATAAATAATCTAAATATGATCCTACGGTTTTATCGTTTGTTTTAATTGTACTAGTAGTCAATTTGTTCGAAATTTTTCTAATAGATGTTTTATTTCCTATATTGTCCATAAGATAATCGCCAATCATCAGTAATAAAGATTCATTTTCGATTTTATATTTTTGAACAATGTCTCTCACAATTGTTGTTTTATAAATACTATTGACATAGTTTCTCGCATCTTCTTCTGATTTATATAAATAAGAACCTGACATACCGCCTTTTTTTACATAATTATCAAAAGAAACATCTAAATCTGTGGATGGATAATATACAAGATATTCCTTAAAAGAGAATGGAAACAAGTGTACTTCGAAGACCCTGCCCCCAAATAAAGTAGCAAGATCACTAGACAACAAAAATGCATTTGATCCTGTTAAATAGATATCATATAATTCCTCTTCATAAATACTATTTATGATTCTTTCAAATCCTTTGCAAAGTTGTATTTCATCAATGAAAAGATAGTTATTTTTATTTTCTATATAATTAGATTCAATATATGAGTACAGTTCATCTGGATTTAGTAATTTTTCGTACTTCTTTAAGTTCAGTTTAATTCGAACTATATTTATATTTTCCATATCCTTGAAAGAATCAATAAAAGCATCCATTAATTTCGATTTCCCACTACGACGAACTCCAGTAATTACTTTAATATCAGGAACATCTTTGACATCATTCAATTTTTTTAAATAGTAATCTCTCTCTATTAGTTTCATTTTCATCACCTATTATAAATTATACAATATTTCGCATTTTTAAACAATTTTCATTTTTGCGAAATAAAATTCAAATAGTAACTACTTCCAATAAAACAAAATCCATAAAAATGTTCTACAACATTCTTTTTCAAGCGAAAGAAAAAGGACTTCCATAAAGGAAATCCTTGATTCTTGAAACAATTTTCTGATTAACGTTTACTGAATTGAGGAGCTCTACGAGCAGCTTTAAGTCCGTATTTTTTACGTTCTTTCATACGAGGATCACGTGTAACGAATCCTGCTGCTTTTAATACTGGACGGTAATCAGCACTTGCTTCCATTAAAGCACGAGTGATTCCGTGACGCATAGCACCAGCTTGTCCTGTGTATCCACCACCATGTACATTAATTAATACATCAAATTGATCTAATGTATTTGTTAATTCTAATGGTGATTTAACAACCATACGTAAAGTTTCTAATGGAAGATATTCTTCCAAAGAACGACCGTTGACTTCAATGTTACCAGTTCCTGGTCTTAAGAATACACGAGCAACAGAAGATTTACGGCGTCCTGTTCCTAAATATTGAACCATTTCTTTTTTAGCCATTTTCTATTCCCCCTATTATCCTTTCACCTTTAATTCAACTGGTTTTTGAGCAGCATGTGGATGTTCACTACCAGTGTATACATAAACATGTCCACGTTGTACATCACCTAAACGGTTGTGTGGTAACATACCTTTGATTGCTCTTTCTACCCATTCAACTGGATATTTTTCTTTCATAGTTTTTGCACTACGTACGCGCATTCCACCATAATATCCTGAATGATTGTAGTATTTTTCAGTTTCTAATTTGTTTCCAGTCATTTCGACCTTGTCAGCATTGATCACAATTACATAATCACCACAGTCAACGTTTGGTGTATATGTAGGTTTGTGTTTTCCTCTTAATACATGAGCAGCAACTGTAGCCAAACGTCCTAAAGTTTGTCCTTCACCATCAATTACATACCATGTACGTTCTACTTCGGCAGGTTTTGCCATTGTTGTTTGACGCATTTTCTTATTTCCTCCTTGATTTGAGCGTTTACCGGGGCTCAAAAGGCCAGAGTTTAGCCATCTAATATGATATTCAAACCGAGATTAAAAGTCAATATAAATTATACAAAAAAACAAGTAAATTTTATTTACTTGTTCCTTAATTTTTTATAATCAATTTTTTCGATTTTATCCACGATTTCCACATCATATTTTGATAAATTATACAGTGCTAATTCATATAAATCTGGATTCAAATCCTTTGTTTGATGAGCATCCATACCAATAATTGCTTTGTTGTGATAATACGAAGCAATTTGCCAAAAACGATGATTTGGATATGCTTCTTGATTGGTTCTCATATTGTTTTGCAGACCAAGAACATTATATTCCAATGGAATATCTAATTCTTTCGCTTTTTGACAAATGCGATGAAACCCCCATTCAATTTCTTCATCCCAATCATGTGCTCGCATAATCAATTCTGGATGCGCTAAATACGCATACATTCCCGTTTCCAAGCCATTAATACAATCATCAAAATAATTTTGAAGTCTGTTTTTAGGTGCAGAACCATAGTAACAACCATATTCATCAGATTTATAATAATGATTACCTAAAATAAGATAATCAATATCTTCTTCAATACAAAAATCAAGCATCCAATCCATATACTTAGGAAAATACTCTGCTTCCATACCTAAATCAATTTGAATATACTTTTTATATTTTTCTTTTAAACTCAATATACTATTCTTATAATCACTAAATTCATCTAGCGTCATACGAATACGAGGAGTAAAATTCGTATCATATTTCCAACAAGCATGATCCGAAAAACCTAATTCCTTGTATCCACTTTCAATTGCTTCCACAACAAAATCCTCATCTTGTCCCGTAGCATGATGACACCTTGAAGTATGTGTATGAAAATTTCTTTTAGTCATATTTCACTTCCATTAAATATAATCCATGTGGTTGTGCATTATAACGACATGCGTTCTTATCTTTCGCATCGAGCATTTTTTTCACATCATATGGAGTAATTTGATTTCTTCCCACAGCAATTAAAGTTCCTGTCATCATACGAACTTGATAGCGTAAAAAACCATTTCCCTCAAAAATAAAACGAACTTCTTTTTCTGATTCAATAATATCAATTCGAAATACATTCTTTACTCTTGGTTTTCTTGGATCAATTTTTGATGAACAAAAACTAGTAAAATCATGTTCTCCCACTAAATATTGACACGCCTCTTTCATTTTTTCTACATCAAGTCTAGAAAATAACTTTTGGGCATAACGATAAATAAAAGGATTATCACAATCATACGTACAAATAAAATCATATCGCTTCGATTTTGCACTAAATCGCGCATGAAAATCATCGTCTACTTCTTCTACTTTGATAATGCGAATATCATCTGGCAACAATGTATTTAATGCATTTTGAACATTTGCAGGTGGCATATATACAACCGGTTGGAAATGAAACACTTGTCCTTTTGCGTGTACCTTAGCATCGGTTCTTCCACTTGAAACAATTTCAATTGGTTGTTTATGAATACGTGTTAGACACTTTTCAATTACTTCTTGAATTCCTAATGCATTGTCTTGTTTTTGCCAACCAGCATAGTTATATCCATCATAGGCCACTGTTACTTTTAACATCATAGTATATAAGCAATCGCAATATTCACAATTAATAATAAACAAGAACTAAACAAACCCACAAAATCCATTGTGGAAAACTTTAAAACTTTATAACGAGTTCTTGTCGCATTCGGATTGTATCCACGTGCTTCCATAGCATTTGCCAATTGATCTGCACGATCAAAAGCCGAAATAAACAATGGAACAATCAAAGATAAAATAGCCATTAATTTTTCTTTTAATGAACCATTATCTAAATCCACTCCACGACTAGCTTGAGCATTCATGATTCGTTGTGTTTCCTCAATTAAAGTAGGAATAAAACGAAGCGCAATACTAATCATCATCGCAATAACATGACTAGGAAATTTGATTTTTTCTAATGGTTTTAATAACTTTTCAATTCCTAGTGTTAAATCCAATGGCTTTGTGGTTGAAGTTAAGATTGTTGTGATCATAATCATAAACAATAAACGAACCACAATATATAGTGTTTGATAAACAGCATCTGAATAAATAGAAAACCATCCTAGTTTAATCCAAGGCACTCCTGTTTTAATGACAAAAACATTAATCACAAACAAGAAAACCATCATAAACATCATTGGTTTCATAGAACGAAGTACATATTTTACATTTAATTTCGATAATTTTAATATTACGAAAATGAATAAACCAATTAAAATATATCCCATAATTCCAGAAGGAATAAAAATGGAAATCATTAACAATAGCATAATAATGATTTTAGAACGAGGATCCATCTTGTGGATAACAGAATCCATAGGAACATAACTACCCAATGTAAAATTACCCATGTGATTTCACCTGCCCTTTAATACACTTTAACAGTGATTCTTCATCTAAAATATCATTTGGAATATTAAATCCCTTTTCATTTAACATTAATTTTAAACGAATTATACTAGGTGGATTGATTCCAATATTTAATAACCAATCTGGATTTTGGAAAAACTCTTTAACATCCGCTTCATGAGCAACGTTTCCATGGTCCATAACAATAACATGGTCACAATATTTCATGACATGTTCCATATCATGGGTAACTAAGATAACAGTTTTATGAGCTTGTCGATTTAAATTCATAAATAAAGTCATCATTTCTTTTGATCCTTGTGGATCTAATCCAGCTGTTGGTTCATCTAAAACCAATACTTTAGGATTTAAAACAAGAATTCCGGCAATCGCAACTCTTCGTTTTTGTCCTCCACTTAATTCAAAAGGAGAACGCTCTAAATACGACTCATCTAATCCAACGACCGGTAATATTTTACGAACTAATTCACTTGCCTCTTGTTCAGTTGCTCCAAAGTTTTTAGGCCCAAAGGCAATGTCTTTTTCAATTGTTTCTTCAAATAATTGATATTCCGGAAACTGGAATACTAAACCTACTTCTTTACGAAGTTGTTTAACATCCTTAATTTTCAATAAAGGCTGAATATGAAAACCACATACTTCTAATTCCCCTGCTGTAGGAAGAAGAAGCCCATTTAAATGTTGAACCAATGTTGATTTTCCAGAACCCGTTTGACCAATAATAGCTGTTACCTTACCTTCTGGAATCGTTAAATTAACGCCTTTTAATGCTGCTTGAGGATAAGGTGTTTCTTTATTGTATATGTGTTCTAAATTGTGGATTTCAATTGACATAATTGATTCACCACCTCTTCTAATGTACAAACACACTCATTTGTGATATGTTCTTTTGTTAATTTCTTTGAGAATTCCAAAGCAAAAGGAATATCCAATTTCATTTGTTTAAGTAATTTTTCTTGTTTAAAAATTTCCATAGGTGTTCCTTCTAAAACAACATTACCTTCATTTAAAACCACAACATGTTCACTTTGTGCGACTTCTTCCATGTCATGGGTAATCGATAAAATCGTAACTTGTTTTTCTTTATGTAACTCCCTGATTTGTTTATTAATACTTGCCTTTCCTTGAGGGTCTAGCATACTAGTCGATTCATCAAAAATAATAATATCGGGTTCCATTGCCAAAATCCCAGCAATCGCAACTCTTTGTTTTTGTCCACCCGATAATTTAGTGGGTTCGCTATTCAAAAAATCTTGCATTCCAACTCTTGAAGCCACATCTTCAATAATGGCTTGCATGTTTTCTTGAGGAACACAGTGATTTTCTAATCCAAAGGCAATGTCATCCGCTACAGTTGAACCAATGAATTGATTATCTGGATTTTGAAACACAATGCCAATATGCGAACGTACATCATATACGCTTTCTTCATTTAATTCTTTTCCCATTACATGGATTTCGCCACTTTTAGCGCCTAAAAGACCAATGATCAACTTTGCGATGGTTGATTTTCCTGAACCATTTTGTCCTACAATAGTTGTGTAGCTTCCCTTAGGAATTGATAAAGATATATTTTTGATTACATCTTTTTGTCCATCGTAAGAAAAAGATAAATTTTTAATTTCAATAGCGTTCATGTATTTATCACTTCCTTTTCGCTAAATCATTATAACAAAAAATAAATTTATTAAAAGAAAAAAGACGTCATTTCAAATGACATCCTTTATATTGCGCATTCACTTGTTGACAAAGCTCATTTAAATTTTCATATAAACTTTGTTTTGATACATCATTTACTTCATCATTAAACAATACTTCAACACTGAAATTAGTCGCATCAATATTGCTAGACAATCCCTTTTCTGATAAAAGATCTTGGAATACCATAGCTTTTTCCTTTGATTCCAAACCAAATTCAAATGTCACCGGACTTGCGTTTAATGAATCAATGTCTTCTTTTAATGAAGAAGGAGAATCAATATGAATTTTTATTGCTTCTGATTCATCAGGAAGTAAAAATTCATCGAGTTCTTGTTCCTTTTTCTTATCATAAAAACGCTTTGTCACAACTGTAGCAGCCGCAAACCCTACAACAGCCGCCAATCCAGCTCTTTTTAACCCTTTCATTATTTCCTCCTTGTAACGGCAATTCCATCACCAATTGAATAAAATTCCGTTTCAAAATCATCTAGAGTTTCTAAATAATCATGATACTTTTGAATTTTCATTACCAATTGACGAGTATTACGATTATGGGTATTTTCAGGATGTTTTACCAATCCATGAAATTCCATATTATCTGTAATTATTATACCATTGTTTGAAAGGATAGGAGAATATTTGTCAAAAAAACGTGTATATTGTGCCTTAGCTGCATCAATAAAAATACAATCAAATTTTCCTTCCGGATTTTCAATTTCCAAGGCATCTCCTTCAATTAAAGTTATCTTATCTTGTACACCCGATTTAGAAATATTAATCTTAGCTTGTTCAATCATATCTGGATTACGTTCAACCGTTACAACGCGCATATCCTCAAATTCACTTGCGACTAAAATAGAAGTCTTTCCAATGGCTGTTCCTAACTCTAAAAAAGAATGACAATTATATTCTTTTAATTTAGAAAGTAAAAAAGCTTGTCCATCGTCTAACATTACGGGAACACTATGGTCACAAGCATAATTTTTCATTTCATCTTGTAAAGACATATTTTCCTCCTTAAAAAAAGTGAAGTAGAGAAATCTACTTCACAAATTCAACAATTGCCATTGGAGCTGCATCTCCACGACGAATACGTGTTTTAACAACTCTAGTGTATCCACCATTACGGTCTGCATAAGATGGAGCAATTTCATTAAATAATTTTTGAACAGCAGTTGTTCCTGTTTCATCTACTTCAACATCTCTTACATAAGCAAGAACTTGTCTTCTTGCATGTAAATCATTTCTTTTTGCTAAAGTAACCAATTTATCTACAACACTGCTTAATTCTTTGGCTTTCATTTCTGTTGTTTCAATTTGTCCGTTTACAATCAATGAAGTAGCCATATTTCTTAATAAAGCTTTTCTATGATCTGCTTTACGTCCTAATCTACGGTAGCTCATGTTGGTCCTCCTAATTACTCAAAAGACTTGAAGAATAAACCTAATTGGTACATCTTGTCCTTTACTTCTTTTAATGACTTTTTACCTAAATTTTTAACATGCATCATTTCGTCTTCAGTTTTTTGTGTTAATTCATCTACCGTTTGAATTCCTGCACGTTTTAAACAATTGTATGAACGAACAGATAAATCAAGGTCTTCAATTAACATTGTATTGGCTTTTTTAGTGTCTTCAACTTTTGGTTGTTGAATCATAAAGCTTTCTTCTAATTTTAAATTTGCGAAAGGAACGATTGCATCTAAGTTTCTTACACAAATTTCAGCGGCTTCACTAATAGCCTGTAAAGGCGTGATTGAACCATTTGTTGTAACATAGAAATGAACTTTATCGTATTTTGCATCTAAACCAATACGAGCTGGTTCGGATAAATAATCCGCTTTACGAACTGGAGTGAACATAGTATCCATGGCAATGACATCGTCACCCAATCCAAATTGTTCTTTATTTTCTAAAGAACTCTTATAACCAGTTAATGTTGCGATATATACATCCATTTCTAAAGATGCACCTTTTTCTAATGAACAAATTTCTTGTTTAGGATTCACAACATTTACATATTCAGGACAAATTAAATCAGCTGTTTGAATAATAGCTGGTCCCTTCTTTGAAATATGAAGTTTAACAACTCCATCTTCGGAACAATTCAATTGAACTTTCTTCAAGTTTACTGCAATGGCATTGACATCTTCTAAAACACCTTCAACCATTGTTTTATTTTCATTCAAGTTATCACACGAAAAACCAATAACACCTGTTCCTGGAAGATTTGAAATCATAATCTTACATAAAGTGTTACCAATTGTTGTTCCGAAACCTCTTTCTAAAGGTTCGAAGACATAAGATCCAGTATTGTTTTCTTCATCCACCATTTCTTTGTGAAAAGAAGCTCTTTCAAATTCCTGCATCTAATTTCCTCCTTTACTATCCACGAGGTCGTTTTGGTGGACGACATCCATTATGAGGGATTGGTGTCACG
>NZ_JBJEEX010000064.1:0-9570 GCF_051873495.1 Floccifex sp. | reverse complement strand
TTCGATTGGTGTTTTTTATCAACATTGGTGTATTAATTTTCTAATGTATTATACTACATAATTATAGCTTTTACGATGATTGTCTAAAAATTAATCCGACGATTGTCTAATTATTTTTCCGATGATTGGCGGAAATTTAATCCGATGATTGTCAAAATATTCTTTATCTGTAATTATCACTTACACTGAATATCTTGTTGCTTTACCTGTTCCAGTCTTTCTAATATACCCATCTTGAATCAATTGATTTAAAATCGCAACTACCTTGGTTTTACCAAAACCAGTTGCCTTCATAATCGAAGAACTAGACATGGATTGTTTTTTTAGAAGTTCATAGATTTTCCGGGGATCTTCACTTAAATTATTGTTTTCATTAAAAATAGGCAAAACAATTTGAATACGATTACTTGTTAAATTAAAAGTAGGTTTAGCTTCATTTGTTTTATAAAACTCCTTAATTCGTCGAATACCAGTTCCAAATCTTTCAATCATTTGTAAACGCATAAATACGTTACAAATAATGTAGTTTCTAGGAATGGATATACCACCATCTAAATATTCTTCTTCACTAATTCCTTTTGGTAAACCACCTGGAGAAGTGATTTCGATATGATCATCAAACATAGATATAGTAATGTGTGCATTAATATCCCATGTTCTATGAACTAAAGCATTGGCAATGGCTTCACGAAAACATGCTTCTGGAATTAATTCTTTTTTTTCTCTAAATGCTCCCTTAATTTCTTCGTAGCAATAATATTTATTGAATATTTCAATTGTCTTATCGTATTGAGAAAGAATCGATTCATTTGAAAAAGTAACACGATCTAAAATAATATTAATATTATTCCTGAAACGAACTATATCAATGCCTGGAAAAGTATTTGTATCCGCTAATAATTCAGCTGCATTGTTGTATCCATTTTTATCGTCATATAGTTCAAGTGTTTTTAAAGTATCTAAATTTATAGACGATAAATTTAATTTGTTTTCTAGTTTCTTTGATAAAACACAAAAAGATAAATCTTGTTTTTTAGCTTTACATTCTTCAAAAGAAATATTTTGTCCTTCTAAGATTAAACGAGTTAATTCTAAGCGATTCACTTCAATAGTAGAAGAATCATTTCGAATATAAGCCTTTGACTTATAAAAATATGGCTTATACATTCCTTCCATTACATTTAAAGTTATAACGGAAGTTTTATCATTAATTTCAAGTGTATAGTAAGGAACAGGATTTATATTATCGTTAATTTTATTTTCGATATCTAAACAAGCTTGTATAGGATTTTCAATTCCACATATTTCACCATTATCGCAAACACCAAATAAGATTTGACCATTCCCATAATTCGCAAAAGCAGATACTGTTTTAAGAAAAGAATTAGTGATTTTTTGTTTATATTCTATATTTTTTAATTTTCTCATATTTTCAATCTCCATTTTTATTATAATGAAAACGAACGAAAAAGCGAACGCATTTATTTACGTTCGCTTGACGGGTATTGAATTAAATTTTGATAAAAATGTAAGATTTCCTTATACTTTGCATCTTTAACAAGAAGCATATATAATTAAAATGTGTTTTAACCTTAGTAAAGGTCAATATTATAGGAGTGTAATTGAGATTACAAATATTTCATTATTTTTCGTAGAGTAGGTCACTCTACGACACGCAAAAAAAGGCTATTGCCATTTAATTATTGTATAACATTCAAAAATAAAGTCAAATGTGATTTTTTGAATATAGAAGCAATTTTCAAATCGTGGCATTTTTAACTTAAATTATGAAATTATTTGTAGTCCTTCAATTTTTCTCCGTCAAATATGTGGTCAAACTAAGGAGGAAAATATGTCTAGAGTAGGCGAAAATATATATAAAAGAAAAGACGGAAGATGGGAAGGTCGTTATCGTATACAAGGAACTAAAAAATATGGTTCTGTTTATGCTCATACGTATAGTGAAGTTAGAGATAAATTGATTATCGAAAAGGCAAATCAATTAAAATATGAACCTGGTACGTATTCTATAAAAGCGTATTGTTTAGAGTGGTTAGAATGGAAAAGGGTTCGTATTAAATGTTCTAGTTACAATAAATATAAGAACTTAGTTGATAGCTATATTATTCCTTATTTTAATTCCCTGTCTTTTTTAGAATTGGATCATTTTAAGATTGAATCTTTTACGAATCATTTATTAAAAAGAAATCTTTCTAGTAAAACTATTAATGATACTTTATCTGTTTTACGTCAAATTATTCAATATGGAAATATTAATAATAGTGCTGGAATTCAGATTTCAATTAATATTAAAGGAATAAGTTCGTCAGAACAAAAAGAACTACAAGTATTAACGAGTTCTCAACAAGCTATTTTATATTCTTATTGTAAAGAAAATATGAATGATAAAAATTTAGGTATTCTCATTTGTTTATTTACTGGTATTCGTATTGGAGAATTATGTGCATTAAAATGGGATGACATTTCTATTGTTGATCATACCCTTCGTATTGATAAAACTATGCAACGTATTCAAACCCATGGAACACCTAAAACCATAATTTCTATTACGAAACCAAAGAGTCAATGTTCAATTCGTACGATTCCTTTATGCGATGAGATTTATGTACTTCTTAAGAAAAATAAGAAAGTAGGATATGTTTTAACAGGAAATGAAAAATATGTTGAACCAAGAAGCATGCAAACATATTTTAAAAAAGTAACTAAAGCATGTAACATCGACCAAGTTAATTTTCACTGTTTAAGACATAGTTTTGCGACTCGATGCATTGAATCTGGATTCGATGTAAAGAGTCTAAGTGAAATACTAGGACATGCCAGTGTAAACATTACAATGAACCGTTATGTTCATCCGTCCATGGATTTAAAGCGACAAAACATGCAACGTTTAAATCAATTTTAAACCGTCAGCAAATTCAAAAAGACTGTAAATATTTGAATCAAATCAAGTATTTACAGTCTTTTTTCGTAGAGTGACCTACTCTACGAAAAAAAAGGATTTTGTTTACGAATGAGAAGATGCATGTATCGTAGAAAAATAGTTAACGATAGCGATGCTTTAGAATCTTCATTATCTATGCATGAAGGTATTCTACTGAATGCATAATATCAAAATTAGGTTGAAAAAGAAAGGAAATAAAATGGATAACATTGTAGACGTACATTGTCATTTGATTCCTAATGTTGACGATGGTGCTAAATCATACGAGATGGCTCTTGAAATTATTCAAAGGGAATATCGTGCAGGTGTTAAAGAAATTATTATAACTCCGCATTTTAGAAAAGGTATGTTTGAACCTAATCAAGAAATACTTATAGAAAAATATGAAAAATTGAAACTATTGGTAAAGGATAAAATTCCAAATGTAAAACTTCATCTTGGTTGTGAGTTTCATGTAAGTATGGATATGGTCGAACAATTAAACAGCAATCCAATTTTTTGTATGGCACAGACTGAATTTGTTTTGATTGAATTTAATGAATTCGATGACGCTGGTTATATAAAAGATCGATTACAAGCAGTTAAAATGGCAGGTTATAAACTAATTGTTGCACATGTTGAACGTTACGAAAAATTAATGAAAAGGTTTGAGGTCATTGAAGAACTGGTTGAAATGGGAATTTGGATTCAATTAAATGCTGATAGTATTCTTGGAAAAAATGGTTGGAAAGTAAAAAGACAGTGCATGAAGCTTATGAAAGATGATTTGATTCATCTTGTAGGAAGTGATGCACATAATTTATCAGATAGAGCTCCTAATCTTGGAAACTGTGCAGACTATGTTCGAAAGAAACTAGGAGATGATTATGCAAAAAAAGTATTTATAGATAATCCTATGAAAATTATAAATACACGGGAGAAGTTAGATGGAAAATAAACAATTTAAAGACGATGAATTTGAAATAGATTTACTTGAACTTTTAGGTGTTGTTTGGAAGAAAGTTCCAATTATCGTTTTAATGACGATATTATTCGGAGCACTTGTAATGCTTTATGATGTAGCTTTTGTAACTCCAATGTATGAATCAGTAACAAAGATAACTGTATTAGAAAAGCAAAACGATAAATTAACAAGCAGTGATTTACAAGCAAGTACTTTGCTTACTAAAGATTACATAGAATTGGTTAAAACTAGAGATGTAACTGAAAGTGTTATTAACCAACTTGGCTTAATGTCAGGTGATGAAGTGATGACTCATGAGCAACTTTTAAACAAAATGACAGTTGAATCTGTATCGGATACAAGAATGATTGTTATTCGTATTGAAGACGAAGATCCGTATATGGCATGTGAGATTGCTAATGCTGTCAGAGAACAAGCAACAATACATATTCAAAATGTTTTGGCTACACAAGCTGTAAATGTAGCCGAAGTTGGAAATATTCCAGTTGAACCAATTAGTCCTAATGTGAAAAAAGATGGAGTACTTGGTGGTTTAGTTGGTGCAGTGTTAACTGTGATGGTGGTTGTAATTAAGTTCTTAATGAATGATTCAATTAATACGAGTGAAGATGTTGAGCGTTATCTTGGAATTAATACTATTGGATTAATTCCAATTAATGAAAAAATTAAGAAAAAACAGCCAAAGGCGCTAAAACAAAAGAAAGTAAGAAGACATAGATAGGAGGGTTCGGATTGAAACAAGTTTTTTTAGAATTGCATAAAAATGGATACTTTACGTCTGAAGCTTATAAAGTGCTTCGTACAAATCTTCAATTTTTCGGACAAGAAAAAAAAGTAATTGCATTAACAAGTTGTCTAGTTGGTGAAGGAAAGAGTACCGTTTCTTTACAATTAGCAATTTCATTAGCAGAGTCAGGAAAAAGAACAATTTATATTGATGCAGACCTTAGAAAATCTATGTTGTTAGGAAAAATAAATACAAATAGACAAGAAGTTAAGGGTTTGAGTCATTTATTGACATCACAATCAACTCTTCAAGAAACAGTATGTTGTACTAATGTGCCTTATTTGGATCTTGTCGTTGCGGGGACGTATCCACCTAATCCAGCAGAACTTTTGGGTGGAAATACATTTAAGAGTGTAATTGATGGATTAAGAAATGTCTATGATTACATTATCATTGATACTCCACCTATTGGTCAAGTAATTGATGCAGCGGTTATTTCTGAATGTTGTGATGGTGTCATTTTAGTAATTAAAGCTGGTAATACTAGTTATCATCTAGCTCAAAAAGTGAAGCAACAACTAGAAATGACAAATTGTCCAATTTTGGGTGCGGTTTTAAATCAGGTAGATATTGAAAAGAGTTCATATGGTAAATATGGAAAATATAACTACGGACATGAAGAGGATTAATACGGTAATTAATGGATATGAAAAATTTTATTTTAGTGGTTTTGACAACCTTAGTACTTGGAATTTTATGTTTTGTATTTGTTTCTAGAGATACAGAAGGACCAGAGATAATTTTTCCTTCAGAAGGAATTACTTATCAAGAAGGACAAAGTGAAGATCAGCTTTTGAACGGTGTTAAAGCAGTTGATGAAAAAGATGGTGATGTAAGTGATTCTTTGCGCATAGAGAAGATTGAAAATGTTGAAAATGAAGCGAAAATAATTGTTTCATATGTAGCTAAAGACAGCAATAACAATATCACAAAAGTAAAAAAAGTTATTGATAATGCTACTACTGCTGCTACTCCTCAAGAAGAGTTATCAAATGAGCAAAAAAGTGAAAATGAAATTGCATCACTACCTAGTGAATCGCCAAGAATTTATCTTACTGAATATGAAGTTACGTTGCCTCTAGGAAGTGAGTTTTATCCACTTAATTATGTAAGAGATATAGTGGATGACGTAGATTCAAGAGAATTGTTGTTTACAAGAATTGAATTAGAGGGAGAAGTAAATACTGCAGTTGCAGGTACATATCAACTTACTTTTTACGCAATAGATAGTAATCAAAATACATCAAATCATGCTGTGATGACAGTAGTTGTTGGATAAAGAAAATCTCACAAGAAGAATTATAGGGAAGAGAGTGAAAGGGATGTTTAAAAAGAGTCCAAACGGTTGGTTAAAACATTGGGATTTTATGTTGTTGGATTTGATTTGTCTCCAACTGGCGTTTGTTGTTTCATATATGCTTCGTCATGGATTCGCAAATCCATATGCAAATCCTTTGTATCTGAATATGGCATTGTTTTTAATACTTGCGGATATTATAGTTTTCTTTTTCTATGAGACATTTCATGAAGTTTTAAAAAGAGGATATTATAAAGAATTTGCAGTGACGGTAAAGCATTCAATTTTGGTTGTATTGTTAGCAGTGTTGTATCTATTCACGATGCAAGAGGGAGAACCTTATTCTAGAACTGCATTGTACTTAATGGAACCAATTTATGTGTTATTTTCTTATACATTTCGTATTCTTTGGAAGAAATGTCTAAAAAAGAAAATGAAAGACGGTGGAGAACGGTCTTTGTTGATTGTAACCACAAGTGATATGGCAGAACAGGTAGTCTTTAATATCAAAGACCATAATTACGAATTATTTCACATTGCTGGGCTTGCAATCACTGATAAGGATATGACAGGAGAAAAGATTGCGGGAATATCGGTTGTAGCTACAGAAAAGGATGCAGTGGAATACGTTTGCAAAGAATGGGTAGATGAAGTTTTTATTTTCCTTTCAAAAGATAACGAACTATCACAGTCATTGATGGATGACTTTGCAGAGACGGGTGTTACTGTTCATTTGAACCTTGCAAAAGTTTCTAGTGTAACAGGACGAAAGCAATTAGTAGAAAAAGTTGGAAATTATACTGTTCTTACAACCAGCATGAACTATATGACTCCGAAGCAAGCGTTTATGAAACGAACTTTGGATATTATAGGCGGTTTGGCTGGTTGTGTAATAACAGGTATTCTTTTTGTCTTTATTGCACCAGCAATATATATCCAGTCACCGGGACCAATCTTTTTTTCACAACCTAGAGTAGGGAAAAATGGAAAAATATTTAAGATGTATAAGTTCCGTAGCATGTACATGG
Source organism: Floccifex sp. (assembly GCF_051873495.1). NCBI lineage: Bacteria > Bacillati > Bacillota > Erysipelotrichia > Erysipelotrichales > Erysipelotrichaceae > Floccifex > Floccifex sp. Next base: position 2,532 of record NZ_JBJEEX010000064.1, on the reverse strand, counting down.
ATGCAGAGGAACGAAAAGCTGAACTTATGGATCAGAACCGAGTTAAAGACGGATTAATGTTTAAATTGGATTTCGATCCACGAGTGATTGGAAATAAGGTGTTACCAGATGGAACCAAAAAAACAGGAATTGGAGAATTTATCCGAAAGACAAGCATTGATGAATTTCCACAGTTTTGGAATGTATTAACAGGAAGCATGAGTCTTTGTGGAACTAGACCTGCTTTACAATCAGAAACTGCTCTGTACTCACCACACCATCGAGCAAGACTTGCTGTTAAGCCAGGAATAACAGGAATGTGGCAAGCAAACGGACGAAGCGAGATTACTGATTTTGAAGAAGTTGTGAAACTTGATACCCAGTATATAAATGAATGGAGTTTTGGACTAGATATAAAAATTATATTGAAAACAGCGAAAGCAGTGCTCACAGGGGACGGAGCAATGTAAGGAACAAGATTTATATTAATTATGCAAATGCATATTTAAAGATAAGAGGAAGAGGAATTATGAAAGTTTGTTTAGTAGGGTCATCAGGAGGACATTTGACTCATTTATATATGTTAAAACCATTTTGGAACAATAAAGAACGATTTTGGGTTACCTTTGATAAAGAAGATGCTCGCAGTTTACTTGAAGGGGAAAAGATGTATCCTTGTTACTTTCCAACAAATAGAAATGTTAAGAATCTTATTCGTAATACGTTTGTTGCATTGAAAGTTCTAAAAAAAGAAAAACCGGATGTGATCATTTCATCTGGTGCAGCTGTAGCAGTTCCATTTTTCTATTTAGGTAAACTATTCGGTGCAAAGTTGATTTACATTGAGGTATTTGACCGTATAGATAAACCCACATTGACTGGAAAGATGGTTTATCCAATAGTAGATAAATTCATTGTTCAGTGGGAAGAACAAAAAAAAGTTTATCCAAAAGCCATTAATTTAGGAAGTATATTTTAAGGTGGTAGAAATATGATTTTTGTTACTGTAGGAACACATGAACAGCCATTTAATCGGCTGATAGAGTGCATCGATAATTTGAAAAGAGACGACATTATTTCTGAAGAAGTAATTATGCAAATAGGATTTAGTACATATGAACCAAAATATTGCAAGTGGAGTAAAATGCTTCCGTATAAGGAAATGGTAAATAATGTTGCAAAAGCGAGGATTGTAATTACGCATGGTGGGTCTGGAGATATAATAGGGTCAACCAAGAAATACCACGATAACTAAAGGGTTTTGACGGCTCGACTCGTTCAACAAAAGTGTTTATTTGCTGATAGGAAGCGGAGAAGCTGAAATCCAAATGTTATATGTGGGAGGTTTTGGCGCAGCTCTGTTTTGACCCACAAAATGAGCAGCAAGTAAAAAATCAGGAGAACGAATCGAGCCTACGGTGGATTGCCATTGGAGTAATCCGCTGTGGGATTGTTTGCTGTTTTTACAAAATAAAAGACTAGTGAGGGAGAATAGAACTATGAAAAACTATAAAATCGCTGTGGCCGGCACGGGATATGTCGGGCTTTCTCTGGGAGTGCTGCTGAGTCAGCATCATCAGGTAGTAGCAGTCGATATTGTGCAGGCTAAGGTCGATATGATTAACAACAAGAAATCTCCGATTCAGGATGATTATATCGAAAAATATCTGGCTGAAAAAGAACTGAATCTGACCGCAACGCTGGATGCAAAGGCAGCATATAGCGATGCGGATTTTGTTGTGATTGCTGCTCCTACGAACTACGATAGCAAGACCCAGCACTTTGATACTTCTGCGGTTGAGGCTGTGATCAAGTTGGTCATGGAGTACAACCCGAATGCCATCATGGTCATCAAGTCCACGATCCCGGTGGGCTATACAGCTTTTGTTCGTGAGAAGTTCAACAGCAAGAATATCATCTTCAGCCCGGAGTTCCTGCGTGAATCCAAGGCTCTTTACGATAACCTGTATCCTTCCCGTATCATCGTTGGTACTGACCTGAACGATGAACGTCTGGTGGAAGCAGCACATGAGTTTGCTGGTCTGCTCCAGGAGGGGGCCATCAAGGAAAACATCGACACCTTGTTCATGGGATTCACTGAGGCCGAGGCAGTTAAGCTGTTCGCCAATACTTATCTGGCTCTGCGCGTGGCTTATTTCAATGAGCTGGACACCTATGCAGAGAGCAAGGGCCTGAATACCCAGCAGATTATTGACGGTGTCTGCCTTGATCCTCGGATCGGCAGTCACTACAACAATCCTTCGTTTGGCTACGGCGGGTACTGCCTGCCGAAAGACACCAAACAGCTTCTGGCAAATTATGCCGATGTCCCGGAAAAACTGATCGAAGCAATCGTGGAATCTAACCGTACTCGTAAGGACTTTATTGCAGACCGTGTTCTGAAACTGGCTGGTTACTATGGTTATGATGCAGAGAATGAGTTCGATGAGGATAAGGAAAAGTCAGTGACCATCGGTGTCTACCGTCTGACAATGAAGTGGTACTATGTCAAGATTTCGGACAACCCTAATATCTCGATTGAATAATTTCAAC
>NZ_JBJEEX010000063.1:0-2004 GCF_051873495.1 Floccifex sp. | reverse complement strand
ATACTGAACCTTAAATAAAAATAATAAAAATTTAAGTTTTTATCATTCAATGTAATTGATGGTCTATTTCATGTAAAAAACTACACGGTTTGGATTGTTAAAATTTGTTAAAATTATTAATGACTAAACAATGTTAGTCAGATTATAAATTATTATGTTTTGTATGTTAAAAAGGAGTAATTTGCTCGATTTTATGTAAGCGCTTTTATATAGAATTGAATTTTAACATATAAAATCAGAATAAAAAGGGGAATAAAGATATGAATGTATGTATTATTTCAAATGACAAAGCAATTATTCGTGAAGTGGAAAGACATTTAAATGTTGTTTTGAATAAATTCATTTATCAGAAATACAATTCTTTTAATGGATTTATTTCACACCGTCGCAATTTTGTTTTGGATTGTTTGATTATTGATACGGATATGGATCAATGGCAAGAACATGCGAAACAAATTAAAAATGATTTCCAGAATGTGAATATTATTTTTATTGGTAGTGATTTATGTGATGGATATAAAGTATATGATATTGATCACATTGCCTTTGTGTATAAAGGACAAATGGATTATTTAGATGCAGCAATTAAGAAAATTAAACCTGTACAAAATATAGATTCCAAAGATTTTGTTCATTACAAATGGAAAAGTGTTACCTATGTTGTGAAAAGTGATGATGTTCTTTATTTTGAAAGAGATAAACGAAGAACAGTTATCCATATGTTAGATGGTTCTACTCGTTTAACGTATAAAGGATTAGATGAATTCCAAGAAGAAAATCCGGAATTATTTAAAAGAGCACATAATTCATTTTTAGTAAATCGTCATCATTTTAAAACGTATACAAGAGAAGCAATTGAATTAATTGATGGAACTATGATTCCAATTTCTCGTAAATACATTGATGATTTTAAAGAAATGTTTAATTAATTTGAAAACTCTTTTTCTGATTTTAAAGAAAAAGAGTTTTTTGTTGTATAATAACAAGCGATGAAAGGACATGTTATGAAAAAATTATTAAAAAATGTAGGCTTTTATTTTAGTTTAGTCACTATTATTTCAATATTATTCTTTTTATTTAAAATTAATGGAGTAGGAATATTACCTGCTAAGATATTTATTCCCATTGCCTTAATTTTAATTTGTATTGTTTGTGTAGTAGTAGTTCTTTGGATAAAAGCTAAGAAAATGATTGCCAAAATTATTCTTTCTATTTTATCTCTTTGTTTGATTTTTTCATCTGTAGTAGGCGTTACTTACATTGATAAAACACTGGATTCTATTATGAAAGTAAGTTCTAATGATACGAAGATGAAAAAAACAATTAGTGTATATGCCTTAAAACTTAGTGCTATTCAAGATAAAGAAGATTTAAAGGGACGTACTATTGGTGTATTAGAAAACAATAATAGAGAAAACGTAAATCTTTGTTTAGATAAATTAGGATTTGATGTGAATGTGAAGGAATATTCTTCTTCATTGGAATTAGTAGAAGACTTTAAAGGACAAGCAATTGATTGTATATGTATTGATCAAATGTATTTAGACATCATTGAAGACTATGACGGATATGAAAATTTTGAAGATGATATTCGTGAAGTGTATTCTTATGTTTATTATATTGAAAAAGAAAATGAAGTTTCCGATGTTGATGTTTCCACTGAACCATTTAGTGTATTGATCAGTGGAATCGATACAAGAACAAATTCTTTTGATGACGTTGATGGATCAAGAAGTGATGTAAACTTAGTAGTGACAATTAATCCTACGACAAGAAAAGTTTTATTACTATCGATTCCAAGAGATTATTATGTAGAAACAGTTTGTGATGCGGTTGATGGATGTGCAATTGGGCAAAAAGATAAATTAACGCATACTGGATGGCATGGAATCTCGACAACTGAAAAAACAATAGAAAACCTATTGGGAATTGAAATCAACTATAATGTAAAAGTTAACTTTAATACATTAAGTACATTAGTAGATTTATTAGGTGGAATTGATG
>NZ_JBJEEX010000062.1:0-2046 GCF_051873495.1 Floccifex sp. | reverse complement strand
TCATCAAGCGCCCATTTATATTACCAAATCACCTTTTTAGAGTCAACACTTTTTTATAAAAAAAGTATCTTTTTTTGTGTTTTTTATGATTTTCTCATCATTTTCACTAAAAAAGACACTTTTTTAAGCTATTATACTAGTTTTTCTCCCACTTGAACTTGTTTTGTACCCAATTCAAACACATGATCATACCCTGCTGGGAAGACTACCATAGTTGTTAATTTATAACCCTTTGACTTAATAAAGTCATTATCAATTTCAATCATAGCTTCTCCTGCTTTGATTTTTTGTCCTTGTTTTACTTTTACATTAAATCCTTGTCCATTTAATTCAACTGTATCCAATCCAATATGAACAATACATTCAATTCCATCTTTTGTTTTAATTCCTACGGCATGTCCTGTTGGAAAAACAGATTCAAGCGTTCCACTTAAAGGAGCTACAATTGTATTTCCAGATGGCTCAACCGCAAATCCATCTCCCATCATCTTAGTTGAAAAGACTTTATCTTCTACTTCTGATAAAGGAATTAATTGTCCTGTAACAGGCGCAACAATTTTAAATTCTTCTTTCTTAAAAAAATTAAGCATATGCATCCTCCTGATATTAATATCCAATAAGAGAAATTATAGTTTCATTTGTAAACGGTGTCAAACCTTAACAAATCTATATTTTTTCATAAATTGTTTATAAAACATGAACCCAACTAACGTTGTAATCACTTCTGTTACAGGATACGTCAACCAAAAATAATTTAATCCCAAACGAGAAAATAAATACCCAAGTGGCACAAAACAACATACTGTTCTTAGTATAGTCAATAACGAGCTTTTTACACTTTTTCCAACGGCTTGAAAAAATACCGGATAAATTAGCGATGTTACTAATGGTATAAACGATATACCTATAATTCTAAAACCAATTGTCCCAATTTCTATAACCAATGAATCTGATGTAAAAACTTGTAACATGGTTCCAGGAATGGTTTCAAAACAAAGTACGCCAAGTAACATAAAACTCATACCAAATAAAATGGATTCAAATAATGTTTTCTTACATCTTTCTATATTACCGGCCGCATAATTAAAACTAATCACAGGCACAATACACGTTTGCATCGCCCCTAACGGAATAAAGAAAATCGTTTGCCATTTATAATATAAACCAAGTGCCGTTACAGCTTGATCACTAAAAGATGCCAATATCATATTTAATCCAAATATATATAATGTATACGCAGATTGCATTAATATATTAGGCAATCCCAATTGAAAGATTTTTAAAACATAACTTGGATAAACTTCTTTTTTAGGAGAAGAATAAAATCCTTTTTTAAACACAATTAAAGCTGCGATCATTTGTCCAATTACCGTGGCAATAGCTGCTCCTTTAATTCCTAATTGTGGAAGTCCAAACATACCAAAAATCAAAATAGGATCCAAAACAATATTCACTATTGCCCCTATAATTTGGGCAATCATAGGTGTTTTCATATCTCCTTTGGCTTGTAAAACCTTTGTCCATCCACTTTCTAAAAACAACCCGAAACTTAGTACATTTACAATTCTTCCATAGACAATGACATCATTGATGATTGTTTCTGTTTCAGTAGACATCTTGGCATATAATGGCATAGCCAAATACATCACTACGGCAAACAAAAACCATAACACCAACATCAAAGGCATAGATGTTCCAGCATAGTCATTGGCTTCTTTTTCTTGTCCTTGACCTAATTTAGAAGCCATGATGGTATTGATCCCTACCCCTGTTCCTACCGCTAAAGCAATCATTAATAATTGTAAAGGATAAACAATTGATAGTGCTGTTAATCCACTGTTGGAGTATTTACCAATAAATAAACTATCCATAATATTGTATAGAGCCTGAATAAGTTGAGCTAACATAACCGGTGGTGCTAACTTAAACAAAATTTTACTTATTTTTTCTTTTCCATAAAATTCAGATGTATTCATATAATTCTCCCTAACAAATAAATATCCACCAGCCTAGCTGGTGGTTTTTCAGTTTCGGGCATAGCCCTGC
>NZ_JBJEEX010000061.1:0-10090 GCF_051873495.1 Floccifex sp. | reverse complement strand
TAATTCATCAATAGACGCACAGGACCTCTACCTGATACAGTGAAAGTTCCATCTAAGTGGTCTTCAATAGTAACTGTGGCATGACGACATTCTAAATCATATAGAGCCTTTGATAAAGAATTGGAATCCAAAGTAAGATTAAATGAATAATAGGGCTCTAATAAAATAGAATGTGCTTTCTTTAAACCTTGACGAACGGCACGATACGTAGCTTGTCTAAAGTCACCACCTTCTGTATGTTTTAGATGACTTTTACCAGCTACCAATGTGATTTTCATATCCGTAATATAGGAACCAGTTAAAACACCTTTATGATGTTTTTCTTGAAGATGTGTTAGAATCAATCTTTGCCAGTTTAAAGCTAAAGAATCCATGGAAACATCGCTTTCAAATTGAAGTCCACTATTTCGTGGAAGAGGTTCTAATTTTAAATGAACTTCGGCATAATGACGTAAAGGCTCAAAGTGTCCTACTCCATAAACGGGTTCAGTAATTGTTTCTTTATAAATGACATTTCCTGTAGTAAAACCAACTTTAATTCCTGTTTCTTTTTCAATGCGATTTTGGAGAACTTCCATTTGAATGTCTCCCATTAATTGAACATTAATTTTTTTAGATTGAGATTCGTATTCAATATTTAATTGTGGATCTTGGCTACACAACAAGTCACATGTTTTCATCATCTGTAAAGGATCAATGCCACTTGGAAGGACAAGCTGATAGTTTAAATACGCATTTAAAAGAGGTTTTTCACTATCTTTTTCAATTCCCATTCCTTGTCCTACCTCAAAGTGTTCCAATCCTTTTAATACACAAATCATACCGGCATCGGCTTGATTGAGCATGGTGTAATTTTTACCGTTATATAAACGAATTTGATCAATTTTTTCTTCATTAATGATTTGTTTTGGTTTTACACAACCACTTGTGACTTTAATATGCGTTAGACGATTTCCTTGTTCGTCTTTTGATATTTTATAAACTTTCGCTCCAAATTCTTGTCCATATTCACAATCAAGGGAATATTGTTTAATGGCATCCATTAATGGCTCTATGCCTTCTAATTTTAAAGCACTTCCAAAGAATACCGGGAAACATTCTCTTTTATAGATGGCTTGTTGGATGGAATCAGTACAAATGGAATCATTTTGAATGTATTCATTTAATAAGTCTTCATTTACTAAAGCAAGTTTTTCAAATTTATCATCATTGTTAAAATCAATACAATTGGAATGACATTTCTTCGTTAAGTCTAATAAAAGATCTTCTTTTGAATGATAGGAAATATCCATTTTATTTACGAAACAAAGCGTAGGAACATGATAGTGTTCTAAGCATTTCCATATTGTCTGGGTATGACTTTGTACACCGTCTTGCCCATTAATTAATAAAATAGCTAAATCCAATACTTGAAGGCTTCGTTCCATTTCACTTGAAAAATCAATGTGACCTGGAGTATCAATGACATAGATATCTGTATATTTCCAAGTAAAATGAGCTTCTTTTGAATAAATCGTAATACCACGATTTCGTTCTTGATTGTCATAGTCTAAAAACGCATCTTGGTGATCGACTCGTCCTAATTTACGAATTTGACCAGATAAATACAACATACTTTCAATGCATGTCGTTTTACCGGCATCAACATGGGCTAAAATGCCAATACATACTTTTTTTCTCATAGTTAAAGAGTATCATAAAATAATAAATTTAAAAAGTTTGATGTTTATTGTAGAATAGAATACAAAGAATGGAGATGATTGAATTGAAGCAGAGTACTAAATGTATTCAAGCTGGGTATTCACCTAAAAATGGAGAATCAAGAATGATTCCAATTGTACAAAGTACAACATTTAAATACGATACAAGTGAAGATATGGGTAAATTATTTGATTTAGAAGCAGATGGGTATTTCTATACCCGACTTCAAAATCCAACAAATGATTATGTTGCTAAGAAAATTTGTGAATTAGAAGGTGGAAGTGCTGCCATGTTGACAAGTAGTGGACAAGCCGCTAATTTCTATGCAGTATTTAATATCGCAAATTGTGGAGACCATGTAATTTGTTCGTCTTCTATTTATGGAGGAACTTATAATTTATTTAATGTGACAATGCGTAAAATGGGAATTGACTTCACATTCCTTTCACCTGATTGTTCAATGGAAGAATTGGAAGCGGCTTTTAGATCAAATACAAAATGTGTTTTTGGGGAAACCATTGCCAATCCAGCTTTAATTGTTTTTGATATTGAATCATGGGCTGAAAAAGCACATGAACATGGTGTTCCTTTAATTGTGGATAATACCTTCGCAACACCAATTAATTGTCGTCCTATTGAATGGGGATGTGACATCGTTACGCATTCTACAACAAAATACATGGACGGACACGATGCTACCGTAGGTGGATGCATTGTAGACGGTGGACATTTTGACTGGATGGCCCATGCCGATAAATTCCCAGGATTAACTACACCAGATGAATCTTATCATGGTGTTACGTATGCCGAAAAATTTGGAAAAGAAGGTGCCTTCATTACCAAATGTACTTCGCAATTAATGCGTGATTTTGGTTCTATTCAAGCACCTATGAATGCGTATATGTTGAATCTAGGATTAGAGTCTTTGCATGTTCGTATGCCAAGACATTGTGAAAATGCTTTAAAAGTAGCTGAGTATTTAGAAGCTAATGACAAAGTAACTTGGGTAAATTATCCGTCTCTTCCTTCGAATAAATACTATGAAAGAGCACAAAAATATATGCCAAATGGAACTTGTGGGGTTGTTTCATTTGGAATTAAAGGTGGACGTAAAAAGGCTGAAGAATTCATGAGACACTTAAAAGTCGCAATGATTGCCACACATGTTGCGGATGCTCATACATGTGTATTGCACCCAGCTAGTAGTACTCATCGTCAAATGAATGATGAAGAACTAATTGCTGGTGGAGTAGGACCGGATTTAATTCGTTTATCTGTAGGAATCGAAGACATTGAAGATATTTTAGCGGATCTTCAACAAGCTTTTGATCAAATTTAGACACTATGCCAATTAATATACAAAATGGTTTACCAGCCAAAACCATTTTAGAAAACGAAAAAATCTTTGCGATTGAAGATGATAGTGCCCGTAAACAAAGAGTTCGTCCAATTCAACTTGTGATTTTAAATTTAATGCCTAAAAAAATAGAAACGGAAACCCAAATTCTTCGTTTAATTAGTAAATCTCCTTTACAAGTATCGATTGATTTTATGAAAATTGATGCACATAAATCAAAAAATACAAGTGAAGACCATTTAGTAAAATTTTATAAAGATTATCATGCGTTCTTAGATAATTATTATGATTGCATGATTATCACAGGAGCTCCCGTTGAACACTTGGATTTTGAACAAGTTGATTATTGGGATAGTCTATGTGAGATTATGGAATGGTCAAAAATACATGTGTTTAGTACAATGCATATTTGTTGGGGAGCCCAAGCTGGTTTGTATTATCACTATGGCATTCAAAAACAATTACTTGATGAAAAAATGTTTGGGATTTTTCCTCATCACTTAGAAGATGAATATGATTTTTTAACCAATGGATTTGATGAATACCACAATACACCACATTCTCGTCACACTAAAATAGATGAAGAAGCACTTGCCAAGGAAAAGCGTCTTGTGGTTTTATCAAAGGGAGAAAAGACAGGAAGTAATATTATTGTCACAAAGGATTATCGTCAAATATTTGTAACGGGTCATTTTGAATATGGCGTGGAAACACTAGCACAAGAATATTTTAGAGATATTAAGGAGCATAAGCCGATTCATATACCAGAAAATTATTTTATAAATGATGATCCTAATAATAAACCAATTTTAACTTGGCGTAGCCATGCGAATTTATTGTATCGAAATTGGTTAAATTATGTATATCAAGTCACACCATATCATATTGAAAATATTCAGTTTATGGATCCAATTGGAACAAGTAAACGAAATGAACATGGATATTCACAAGCCTTTATTAAAGAATGAGTCAAATCATTCTTTTTTTGTGGTAATATAAAGCTATGAAAGTAGTATTTTTTGATGTGGATGGGACATTGATTTCCCATAAAATAGGCAAAATTCCAGATAGTACTATAAATGCGATTAAACAAATTCGAAATAAAGGGATTTTCTGTGTTGTTTGTTCGGGAAGACATATAGAAGAATTAAAAGAACTAGAGTTTCCTTTATCTTTATTTGATGCGTATATTTTATTAAATGGACAATTAATTTTAGATAATAATTTTAAAGAAGTATGGTCTAATCCCATTGAAGGAAATAATTTAAAAAATTTAATTCATTTATATGAAAATAATATGATTCCTATTCAATTACTCGAAAAAAATACATTCTATATTAATTATGTAAACGATTATGTACGCTTTGCCCAGGAAAGTATTCATACTAGTGTTCCTAGAATCAGTGAGTATACACAAAATGTGATTTATCAAGGAATTGCTTTTGTGAATGAACAAGAAGAAAAAGAATTGAAAGAAAAACTAAGTGATTGTTTAATCACAAGATGGAATCCCTATGCAGTGGATATTGTTTCTAATAATGGTGGAAAAGGAAAAGCTATTCAACAATTCTTAGATATTTATCAAATTCCTGTTGATCAATCATTTGCCTTTGGAGATGGAGAAAACGATATGGATATGTTTGATAAGGTCGGTTTTAGTATTGCCATGGGAAATGCCGTTCCTTTGTTGAAATCAAAAGCAAATTATGTGACAAGTGATATTGATGAAGATGGAATTTACAATGGTTTGTCTTTTTTGAATTTCATTGATTAAATTTTACTTTTTTAATGTGAAATTTATACTAAATGGTACAGATATTTTATTTATTTATGATTCGAATATAATCAACAATGAGGAGGATATTATATATGCAAAATCCATTAAAACAAATTGTTAAAGCACAAAAAGAAGGAAGAGCAGTTGGAATCTATTCTTGTTGCTCAGCAAATGAATATGTTATTCGTGCGGCTTTATTAAAAGGTAAAAAAGATCAATCATGTGTACTAATTGAAAGTACAGCTAACCAATGTGATCAATATGGTGGATACACTGGTATGAAACCAGCTGATTTCAAAGCATTTGTAGAAGGAATCGCAAATGAAATTGGTTTTGATACAAATAAATTATTTTTAGGAGGAGATCACTTAGGTCCTCTTACTTTCACTTCTTTAAATGAAGAAGAAGCTATGAAAGAAGCAGAAGAATTAATTCGTTGTTACGTGGCAGCTGGATTCACAAAAATCCATATTGATACAAGTATGCGTGTAGCTGACGATGATGTGAATGAACGTTTAAGCGATGAAACAATTGCTCGTCGTGGAGCTCGTTTAGCTAAAGTTGCGGAAGAAACATACGCAAAATTAAAAGAAGAAAATCCTGATGCGATTGAACCTGTTTATATCGTAGGTAGTGAAGTTCCTATTCCAGGAGGAGCACAAGGTGCAGTTGATGAAGGTGTTCAAGTCACAAAACCAGAAGACTTCAAAGCTACATTGGCAACTTTTGAAAAAGCATTTAAAGACAATGGTTTAGACCATGCTTGGAGCAACGTAATTGGTATCGTTGTTCAACCAGGTGTAGAAGAAAAAGACAGTGGATGTACAGAATACGATCGTGAAAAAGCTGTTGATTTATGTGCAGCTATTCGTGATTACGATAATATCGTATTTGAAGGACATTCAACTGACTACCAAACAAAAATTAAATTACGTGAAATGGTAGAAGATGGAATTGCAATTTTAAAAGTAGGTCCTGGTTTCACATTCATGATGCGTCAAGCTTTATTCGCATTAGCTGATATTGAAAATGAATTATTTGGTGATAAGGCAAGTCATTTCAAAGAAGTATTAGACCAAGCTATGTTAGCAGATCCTAAGTATTGGTCAAAACACTATATTGGAACAGAAGAAGAAGTTGCGATGAAGCGTAAATATTCTTTCTCAGATCGTTGTCGTTACTATATGCCAGTTCCTTCTGTACAAGAAGCAATGCATACAATGATCAATAATTTACGTACACACGGAATTCCACTAAATTTATTGACGCAATATATGCCAATTCAATATACTAGAGTCAGAGAAGGATTATTAGAAAATGATCCAGAGGCTTTAATTGTGGATCGTATTTGTGATTCAATTGATGAATATTTATACGCAACACATCAAAGTGAATTATTCTAATAAGGCTGAACAATCAGCCTTTTTTTTGAAAGGAAAATAAGATGAAATGTATTATTTGTGATTTAGATGGATCTTTAATGAATCCCAGTAGTGGTTTGTACGTGAAAGAAGAAGTACAAAATCGTTTGATTCAACTACAAGAAAAAGGATATTTAGTGATTTTAAATTCAGCTCGTATTTTTCAAGGTGTGCTTCCTTTAGCGCATCAAATTAAAATGAATGAATTTGGAGGCTATGTGATTTCTTGTAATGGAGCAAGTGTCTATGATGTGAAAAAGAAAGAGGTTTTATTTGAATATCCTATTGCTTCAAAAACAATTGAACAACTATGGGATTTAACACTTCAATATCATTTGGAACCATCTTATACTCAATCAAATTATGTGGTTTGCCATGAATATACTCATGGATATGAACTCGATGCGTTTAATTGCAATGTTGATTATAAAGTACAAGATGAATGTGATTTTGTATCAAATGCGTGTAAATTCAGTGCTTCTGAATCACAAGAACGAATGGATACCTATTTTCCACTTTTAAAACAAAAGATGGAACAACAATATGATGTCTTAGCAATTCGTAGTACTCCTTTTATGGCCGATGTCGTTTGTAAAGGTGTAGACAAATTTAAAACATGTGATAAATTATTACAACAATTAAATATAAAATGGTCAGAAGTTTCTTATATTGGTGATGGTATATCGGATTTAGAATGTGTAAAAGAAGCTGGCTTAGGTGTTAGCTTAGAAAATGCTAAAGAGGAAGTAAAACAAGTAGCGGATTTAATTGTGAAGAGTTGCTTTGAAGATGGATGTATTGAATGGCTTGATATGTTGCTAGAAAACTAAAAAAAACTTCAGATGAAGTTTTTTAAGGTAAAGTCTTACCGCTTGCTTTATATAAATCATACCATTGTTGAGAAGTTAAATGGACCTTAATCGCATCTATGCATTCTTTTAAATGTGCGATGGAAGTGGTTCCTACAATAGGCTGAATATGAGCGGGGTGTCTTAATATCCAGGCTATGGCAATGGCTGTTTTTGATACTTTGTATTCACAAGCTAATTGATTTAGTAATTGATTTAATGGTTCATAATTTGGATGATCAATAAAAGATCCTTCTGTCCATGAAGCTTGTAAAGGGGACCAGGCTTGAATCATAATGTCATTATAGCGACAATAGTCTAGTATTCCCATATCGGTATCGAAAGCAAGTGGTTCTTTCATATTCATATGGATACCCGCATCAATGATATTCGAATGAACGATGGATAATTGTAATTGATTGATAATAATAGGATAAGGACAATATTTTTGAAGTAGTTTTATTTGATATGGAGTATGATTTGATACACCAAAATAACGTACTTTTCCAGCTTCATATAATTCTTTAAATGCTTGTCCTACTTCCATTGGATCACATAAAGCATCAGGACGATGAAGAAGTAAAATGTCAATGGAATCAACATGAAGACGATTCAATGATTCATTTACACTTTGAATGATGTGTTCTTTAGAAAAGTCATAGCGATAACCGGATACAATGCCACATTTAGTTTGAATAATCATTTTATTTCGATATTCGGGATGACGCTTTAAAACTTCACCAAATAATTGTTCGGATTGTCCTTTTCCATAGATATCGGCATGATCAAAGAAATTAATGCCATATTCTAGACAAGCTGTAACTAGAGCATCGACTTCGTCTATTGTTTTGTTGGCTATGCGCATGCATCCTAAAGAAATTTTTGATACCGATAAATTGGTTTGGGGGATTTGATAATATTCCATAAATTCTCCTTTTTTTATTATTGTATCAAAAAAAGAGGATTAATCCTCAGGGTTATCCTCTTTTAGTTCTTTTTCGTATTTTTTTGCGGTTTGTTCATCAACTAAGGCAAAATGTTCTTTACTTAATTCTTCATATTTTGCGGCATTTTCTAAGTCGCCTTTATTTTTATAAATTAAAGAAATTAAGTATTCGTTTACACCTTTTTGACTGTCTTCTAAGTCTTTTAATTCAAGTAATAAAGAACGAAGGTCTTTGTCGTTTTTAAGAATATAGATATTATAAACACGATTGGCTTCGAGTTTCATTCGTTCATTAGATGTAGTATTGATTAAATCAATATATTTCTTCGCTTTTTTCTTTTCCATTAATCCTACATAATAATTAAAAGCTTTCATGTAGTAGTGTTCTTTTTGGGAAGGAGTTAAAGGGAGTTTAATCACTTCATCAAATAAACGATTTGTTTCTTGTTTGTTTTGTTGTACGATAGCAGCATTTAATTTCATGTCGATGATGTTTAAATTATTTAATAGCATTTTTACTTTTTTAGAATCAATTTCTTTATAAAAAGAAGTAAAGTCTCCGTTTTCTAAATAATTGACTAATCTTTTATAAGTTGATTTTTTTAGTGTCGAAATTAAAAACATCATCACAATAGCGACTACAATAATAATAGCAATTGTTTTTTTCATAATTAACCTCTTTTTCTTTCTAGTCTATTATATCAAATTCAAATTGCGAATTGTGCTTTTACTAAAAAGTGTAAAAACATTGTATAATAAGATAACAACGAACTTTGATTTTAGGTTTAGAATGAAAGTAATGGAGGAAATGAAATATGATTATTCAAAGTAAAAGAGTATGGATTGCTGGGCAATTTATGCCTGCACAAATCGAAATGGACCAAGATAAAATCGTGAATATTTATGAATATGGTTCAAAAGAAGTGGATGTGGATTATGGAAATGATCGTATCGTTCCTGGTTTCATTGATATTCACACTCATGGATATGATACATTTGATACAAATGATGCACAACCAGAAGGATTACGTCACTGGATGAAATGCATTACATCAGAAGGGGTTACAGGAATTTGCCCTACAACAATTACTCAAAGTCATGAAGTGTTATCAGCTGCTGTTAAGAATGTGGCTCGTGTTGTAGAAGAAGGATATGAAGGAGCTGAAATCTTAGGAATTCACTTTGAAGGGCCTTATCTAGATCGTGTTTATAAAGGGGCTCAACCTGAACCTTATTGTATTGCACCAGATGTTGAAGAATTTAAACAATATCAAGAAGATGCACATGGATTAATTAAAGTTATCACAATGGCTTGTGAACATGATAAAGATTTCGCGTTAACTGAATACTGTGCTAAAAACGGTATTTTAGTAAGTCAAGGACACTCAGGAGCAACTTATGAACAAGCTCGTTTAGCTGTTGCCCATGGTGCTATGAGTATGACACACGTATTTAATGGAATGACTCCTTTCCATCATCGTAATCCTGGTTTAGTTGGAGCGGCTATGCGTTTTAGAGATGTATATGGAGAGGTTATTTGTGATGGAAACCACTCAAATGTCAATTCATTAAATAACTACTATATGGCTAAAGGAAGAGATTATGTCATTATGATTTCGGATTCTTTAATGGCTAAAGGATGTCCAATTGGAAGTAAACACATTTTTGGTGGAAATGAAATTGAAGTTTATCCTGATGGATCAGCTCACTTAACTAGTACAAAAGGTTTAGCGGGTTCAACTTTACAAATTAATCGTGGATTACAAATTGTTGTTGAACAAGCAGGAGTACCATTTGATTATGCCTTAAATTCTTGTACAATTAACCCAGCTCGTGCTTTACATGTAGATGATCGTAAAGGAAAAATTTGTACAGGATATGATGCTGACTTAGTTGTATTGAACAATGATTATGATGTTGTTCAAACATATGCTAGAGGAAAGGCTTGTAAATAAAAAAATAAAGAATGGAGTTAATTCCATTCTTTCAGTTTGTTGACAAACCCCTCGTTTTATTTTATTCGAGGGGTTATATTTCGCC
>NZ_JBJEEX010000060.1:0-2068 GCF_051873495.1 Floccifex sp. | reverse complement strand
TTGCTGTGTCTGAAAATCATTATTAGAACACGCAGATAGAACTAAGAGAATTAACGCCAAAGGCGCACAAATAAAAGTTTTCATAAAGTTGTTGTTTTTGATTAATGAATGAATTAATAAATTGTTTAATAAAAGATGTTATTCGATGACTAAAGTGCCTTCGTAGGAGACATCGGGGCTTTCTACTTTTAAGGTGTAGATTCCGGCAGGAAGTTCGGGAAGTTGGTAATTTGTAGGAGTGCCATCTACCATCAGCACAGGACAAGAATATACTTTTGTGCCATAGATGTCGAGAACTACCATTGTAAAATAGGTGTCAGCCTCAATACTGAGAGTGACTTCTTGTGTGTCCTCATCATATGAGGCTTTTGGTGGTACAGGAGTTTCAGTTCTGTCGTTACCTCTTGGTCTGATTAAGTCAATCTGTTTATCCGCCCAGATCGATGGGAGGTTAAATGCTAATGCGAGAATTAATACTAAAATCTTTTTCATGTCGTTTATAGTTTGTTTTACACAAAGGTACAAACTATAAGATAAAACATTCAAATTTTTAGCGCACACATTTTACTTGTAATCACCTCACAATCAGCTTGATGCGAAATTTGTCGCAAACATCGTTTTTCAAGCCAACAACTATTCTGATTTTTTGCGTCGTTTCAAGTCTAATAATGCTCATTTTTGAGAAGTTCAAGATAATCCATAAGATTTACATTGCCCATCTTTTGGCCAACTATTTGTTTCTTGTTAACTACACTTTGCTTATTGGTATATCCCATATAAAAACATATATACGAGTTGGGATAACCTAAGCATACCAAGGCAATAAACTTTATTTCATTGTCACTAAGACTGGGGTGCTTTTCACGTATTCTGGTGATAATACTATTATATCTCAAATTGACTAAGTTCAATAGTTTCTCGGTTTCTGAATCATCTTTTTTAGCAAAAATTATTGAATTTATATTTCTCCTAAGTGCTGCAGGCGATAATGCATCGGCATTTTCTGCCAACTTCATAAGTCGTTTGACATTTTCAAATTGAGAATCAAAAGCATGCTGAAGCGATGTGATGCTGTAATCATCTTCTGCGATTATTTTCCTTTTTTCTTCCAAATCCTGAATAGTCTTGTTGTGAATCGCTTCCATCTGCTTATAATCTTCTTTAAGATTATCAACCAGAATTTGATTTGACAATATTGTGTTTCTGTAACGTGTCTTCATAAAAAACACCAAAAGAATCAACGATGTAATAATGATGACCGACAGAATAATAAAGTAATGGAATTTAAGGTTGGCAATTTGTTCTGCTAATTCGGCATTTTTTATTACATATTCAGTTTCGGCTTTAGAAATACTATTATAATTTTGAGAGTTCATGATCGAATCGGAAATAGCAGCGTCTTGCTCTGAAACGATGCACGCTCTCTTATAATCACCTATTGCAATGTAATACTCTCTCAATGACATTAAATATGAAACATATTCAGCCTTTGACATCCCAGTCGTATTGAGTTGTTGAAGAAAAATAGCAGCAGAATCAGGCTTTCCTAACTTGGAATATGCTCTGATAATATCAAAATAACTGTCTGAACTTATGAACCTGCTTCCATGCTTTATATTGTATAAATCTATTTCTTTTTGTTTTGTGTATTGAGAATCAACCCAATATGCTCTCGATAGAATTTCATAATTATCAAACAAGAATGTGCTATCGTTGAGTTCTTTTGACAATTCAATTGCTCGATTTGTGTATATGTAAGCACTGTCGATATTGGAATAGCAATAAATTGCACCGAGCTTAGATAGAGTTTTGAGTTGGTAGTTCAGTTCATTAGCTCTTTCAAAATACGATAAAGCTTTTTTATATCTTTCAATATACTCTCTGCCTACGGAGTAAGAACTATGGTATAATTTGGCAATTCTGAGATTTATGTAGCCAAGATTCTTGAAGTCTGATTTTATAGCCATCGCTTCTGCTTGCTTATACGATGACATAGCTTCAGCCAAATAGTCGAGTTCTTCGAGGGTGGCGCCTTTGTAGATTAGGGAGCGGGTGAGCTTTTCGCGGT
>NZ_JBJEEX010000059.1:0-10182 GCF_051873495.1 Floccifex sp. | reverse complement strand
CAATCCTTAGCATCAGCTTAAAAATTAATTTGTCCAAATTATTGGGTTCGGTTCATTTTAGAGCTTTTATCTTATATTCCCATTTCCATGAATAATATATTTATACGTAGTTAATTCTTTTAATCCCATAGGACCACGGGCATGTAGCTTTTGTGTCGATATTCCCATTTCACATCCTAACCCAAATTCATTGCCATCGGTAAACCGCGTGGAAGCATTGACATATACAGCAGCACTATCAATTAAATCGACAAACAATTGTGCGTGTTTCGCATTATTTGTTACTATGCTTTCTGAATGATGCGTGGAATGTTTTTGAATATGAGCAATAGCTTCTTGTACATTGTCCACTACTTTAACAGCTAGAATATAATCAAGAAATTCCGTATCAAAGTCTTCTGAACTTGCAAGAATTCCGTCTATTATTTTTAAAGCTTTTTCATCTAATATTAACTCCACTTGCGGAATTCTTTCTTTTAATTTAGGAAGAAATTGAGGAGCAATGTTTTTAGCTACTAATAAAGTTTCTTGGGCATTACATACCGATGGACGACTTGTTTTCGCATTTTCGACAATATTTAAAGCCATTTCGATATCACAGTCCTCATCTACATATACACTACAAATACCAGTTCCTGTTTCAATACATGGGACTTTGGCATTTTCAACACATGATTGAATTAAGCCTTTTCCTCCTCTTGGAATTAATAAATCAATGTATCCGATGCCATTCATTAATTCATAGGCACTTGTTCGAGTTGTATCTTCAATTAATTGAATCATGTTTGGATCACAATTTGCTTGTGCTAATCCTTTTTGTAAAGCTGAGACAATCGCAAAAGCAGAATGCCAAGCTTCTTTTCCTGTTCTTAAAATACAGACATTCCCACTTTTAATCGCAAGACTCGCTGCATCACTTGTCACATTGGGTCTACTTTCATAAATGATGGCAATCACACCTAAAGGAACACTTTTCTTTTGAATCAATAAACCATTTCGTTTTACTTCATCTAAGATAATTCCTGTTGGGTCTTCTAATTCCATTACTTCTAAAATACCATTGGCCATAGCTTGAATTCTTTGTTCATTTAATTCAAGGCGATCTAATTTTGTAGACGTAAATGTATCTTTTACTTGGTCCACATCCATTTGATTGGCTTGTATAATTTCATTAGTGTGTTTTATTAAAGACTGAGCCATAAAATAAAGTGCCTTATTTTTTTCTTGTGTTGAAAGATGAATTGAATTAGAGACTCTTTTGGCTTCTTGCATAATTTCTAATGTTGTCATACCTTAACTCCTTTAAATAAAGTACCCACTTCTTTATGCTTCATAATGTCATACAAAATATTAGGATCTTTCCCATTGGCAATTATCATATTACATCCAGCTTGTGTCACAATTTGAGCTGCTTGAAGTTTAGTAATCATTCCACCGGTTCCTACTTTAGAATGTGAATTCGAAGCTAATACTAAAATCGATTCATCAATGGAATTCACAACCGAAATTAATTGGGCGTCACTGTTTTTAGTTGGATCGGATGTATAGAGTCCATCTATATCCGATAAAATAATATATAATTGAGCATTTAAACTTTTGGCAACAACAGCTCCTAGTGTATCATTATCACCAATTTCAATTTCACTTGTACTAATTGTATCGTTTTCATTAATAATCGGTATACAATTGAAATTCAATAATTTTTCTATCGTATTAATGCAGTTTTCTTTTCTTTGTTCGATGTCTTCTTTAGTGACAAGAATTTGTCCTATCGTATGATTGTATCGTGAAAATAATTGATCATATGTATACATTAATTCACTTTGTCCAATCGAAGCAATGGCTTGTTTCTCGCAAAGAGAATCTGGTTTTTCCTTTAATCCGAGTTTTCCTAATCCCATAGCAATAGCTCCACTTGAAACAAAAATAATTTCATGGCCTTCGTTTTTAATGTCGCTTAACACTTTACATAGACTTTCAATTCTACGAATGTTTAATAAACCTGTTGATGGATACGTTAATGTACTAGAGCCCACTTTTACTACTACTCTCATATTTTTCACCTACTTTTGTCCATTCTATCATAAATTAGTGTAAAATTAATACGAAACGAGGGATATTATGTATACAGATTCACATTGTCATATTACCGATGATTCACTTTATTCTCGTATTGATGAAGTAATGGATCATATTAAAGAAGAAAAGATTACTAGTTTAATGGTTATTTGTTGTAAAGAAATTGATTTTAAAAGAGCTTTGGTTTTAAAGGAACAATATCCTTTTATTCGTATTGCCTTTGGATGGTATCCTGGGGATGCTTTAGAAATTGAAGAACAAAATTATCAGTTATTAATTGATCGTATTGATTCCCTTGATTGTATTGGTGAAATTGGTTTGGATTATTATTGGGATGATTCTTTTAAAGATAAACAAAAAGAAGTATTTATTCGTCAGATTCAAATTGCGAATGAATTTAATAAACCCATTGCGATTCATATGCGTGATGCGACAAAAGATACATTAGATATACTTAGAGAATATAGTCAAACTAAAATTATTTTCCATTGTTTTTCAGGAAGCGTTGAAACGATGAAAGAGTGTTTAAAAATGAATTCGCTTATTTCTTTTGCGGGTCCTATCACATATAAAAATGCACGTCAGGCTTTAGAGTGTGTTGAACAATGTCCTATGAATCGTATTTTAACAGAAACAGATTCACCTTATTTAACTCCTGTTCCTTTTCGTGGTAAACAAAATGAGCCCAAGAATGTTTCATTGGTCGCAAAAAAAATCTGTGAAATAAAACAAGTTGATGAACTTACTTTATGTTCACAGATTGAAAATAACTTTAATTTATTTTTTAAGTAGTTTTTGGTATTCGTTACCAATATAAATTGTATCTTGATCTATCACAATTGGTCGTTTTACTAACATACCATTTTGTGCTAACAAAGAAATCAATTGTTCTTGAGAACAAGTTGATTTCTTTTCTTTTATGTTTAGTTCACGATACAATTTACCGTGTGTATTAAACAAAGAATCTAACTTTACACCTTTTGAAATCCATTCTTTGATTTCATCTTCTGTTGGATTGTCTTTAACAATGTCACGATATTCAACTTCGTATTCTTCACTTAATAATTTATAGGCTTTAATGCAAGTTGAACAACGTGGATATCCAATAAATGTCATCATTATTCTTGGTGATGTGCTAAAGCTGTATTTAAAGCAGTTGATAAAGATGTATTATCTTCAACAGCACGAATTAAAGCAGCCATTAATGGAGCAACAGAAATTACTTTCATTTCTGGATATAATCTTTGGTGTTCGTGTTGATCAATTGTATCTGTACAAATGAATTCAGCTAATCCACTATTTGATAATCTTTCAATAGCTGGTCCTGATAAAATTCCATGTGAACAAACGGCATAAACTTCTTTTGCGCCTTTTTCTTTCAACATTTTGATACCAGAAACCAATGTTCCCGCTGTATCAACCATATCATCGATAATAACAGCTGTACGACCTTCAACTTCTCCTAATAATCCCATAGCTTCAGCTACATTTGGTCTAGGACGACGTTTGTCGATGATTGCGATTGGAGCATCTAATTCTAGTGCTAAATTACGAGCACGAACTGTACCACCATGGTCTGGTGAAACAACCGTAATGTCTTCGATGTTTTTATGTTTTAAGTAATTCGCAATTAATTTTAATGCTGAGATATCATCAGCAGGGATATCGAAGAATCCTTGTTCTTGTGTTGCGTGTAAATCAACTGTAACGACGCGATCCGCTCCAGCTGTTTCTAATAAGCTCGCAACTAATTTTGATGTAATTGGTTGACGAGGTTTCGCTTTACGATCTTGTCTTGAATAACCAAAATAAGGAATAATACAGTTAATTGTTGATGCACTTGCACGTTTACAAGCATCAATCGCAATTAATAATTCCATTAAATTGTCATTAACAGGTGCGTTTGTACTTTGTACAAAGTAAACATGTTTTCCACGAACAGATTCATCTAATTCAACTAAGATTTCTCCATCCGCAAAGTGATTTACTCTACATTTTCCTAATTCGATTCCTAATTCTCTACAGATTCCCTGTGCCAAGCCTTTACTTGATGTTAAAGCAAATACAATTGTGTCTTTCATTTGATTTTTTCTCCCACTCATACTTTTTATTTAAACATTTTTAATGTTCAAACCATTTCCATTTTTGAATTCAAAAGGACCTACTTTTTGATTCTTTTGAACTACACTATTCACAACTTTACTGTTGTCAATGCATGCTCCATCTTCAATGATGGAATCTTGAATTGTTGAATTTCCATAAATAGTCACATGATTTCCAATGACTGTTTTTCCTGTGATTTCAACATTTGGATAGATCACAACATCGTGTCCAATCACAACGTCTTTACCAATCATTGTGCGTTTTGGATCGATAATCTGAACGCCTTCTTTCATCCAATTGGTATTAATACGATTTGTCATCCATTCATAAGCTTTATGTAATTCTACACAGTCATTGATTCCCATGACTTCATCACGATTTTCAATGACAATTCCGTTAACTTTCTTTCCTTGTGAGGCAAGAATTTTTACCATATCTGTTAGATAATATTCGTTTTGTTTGTTGTTTGGTTGTAGTAAATGAAGATTTTTAAATAAATCCTGGTTATTAAAACAATACATTCCCGCATTAATTTCACGAATTAATTTTTGGTCTTCATTACAATCTTTTGCTTCTACAATTGCTTGTACATCTCCATTTTCATCACGAACAATTCGTCCATAATGAGCCCCGTCTTCTAAAACCGAAGTTAATAATGTACAAGAAGCATTTTCATTGGCTTTAAATAAGTTTTCCAATGTTTCGGGTTGAATACAAGGACCATCTCCATTAATAATTACAGTTTGTCCTTGTTCATTTTCTAATTGTTTACACTGCATAACGGCATGTCCTGTTCCAAGTTGTGGCATCTGCATCGCAAATTCACAATCAGGATATGCATCCATAATACTTTGTGCTTGATATCCTACCACGATCACAATTCGATTTACGTGAACCGCACGAAGGGCATCGATAATATATCCCAGCATAGGTCGATCAATAATCGGATGCATTAGCTTACTTGTTTCCGATTTCATTCTTGTTCCTTTACCGGCTGCTAAAACAATCGCATTTCGCATATTGTTACTCTCCTTTTGCTTATACATTCTATCAATTTTTACATAGATTTTAAACACGAAAAAGATAGTAATATTTACTATCTTAATCTAAATCATTGTATTGTTGTTGATATAACTCAATTTTACTTTTAATTTCATCAATTACACTTTGACAATTATTTACTTCTTGTTGAGCCGCATCCATATCTGCTTTGGCATTGTTCATATTGGTTGTCGCATTATTTAAATTTGCTTGTGCTCCAGAAAGACTCGTAGTCGCATTGTTGTAATCCGATTGTAAAGAATCCATATTAGCCTTAGCTGCTTCTACATCTTTCCAAATCGCATCACGCGTTTCTTGATCGGCATAATCGGTATTTAAATAATCTGTATAACGTGTGTTATATGTATTTTCATATGATTGATAAGTTGAAATGATATTATTGTAATCATTTACTTCGGCTTCATATTTAGATACATCACTAACGGCTTTGTTGTAGCTTTGTGTCGCATCATCTAAATCATTTTGGGCATCATCTAAATCTGATTTTGCGCTTCTTAAATCACTCTTTAAATCATTGATTTTATCTTTTAAATCCGCTTTCTTTTGCGCGGTTTCAGTATTGTTGTTTTTAGAATTTTCTTTTTCTTTACTAATAGCACTCGCTAATAATTCATCAAAAGTCTTTCCTGTTTTTTCTTCAAATGTTTTATTCACATCTTCTTTTTGAGATTTCGTTAACTTATTGTATTTTGATTCTAAATCAATGATTCCCATTTTTTCATCGTCACTATACCAATTATAATCTTGAACCCAATTAATAATTTCGTCATAGTATTCTTGTTGTTGTTCAGAGCTGATGTTGCCTCCTGTAAAGTTTTGAACAACTTTCACAACTCCAAAAATTAAAAGAATCGCAAGTAAAACACCTAAAACTGAAGCTACAATTACACCAATTGTTTTACCATTGTTCTTAGACTTTTTCGAACTTCCGTTTTGTGACGATTTTACTGTTTTCTTTAAACGAAAATCATCTTCTTCATCGTCTTCTACTTTTTCCTTTACAACTTTTTTTCTAGTTAATTGAGGACCTTTTTGATCATCTAATAACGATTGAATTTCATCATCGTCAATCACAACTGTACCTGAAACACTTCTTTGAGAATCCATTTGTTTTGGATCAAAAGCCATTGTTCCTGATAAATTAACGGGTTGTGTATCTTGTTTTTTATCTTGGGCACCTAAAACAATGCGCGTATCTCCTTGTTGTTCGGAAGCAAAAGAAGGAATTTCAGCTTCTTTCTTTTCTTCATGACGATTAACGCGACTTTTTTTAGATTCCGCAAACGCATCCATCTTTTGTTTTAATGTCTCATCTTCATAAGAATCCAAGATTCTAGAAATTTCATCTTGTTCTGTTTCTTTTCTCATAATCATCACCTGCTTCTATATTCTATCAAAACCTCTTTTGTTTTTCCATAGACTTTGATGCAATCCATTCAGGATGGGCTGATAATAAAAATACCACATCTGGGTGCAATAATACAATACCACGATGCATAGTATGTCCACTTGTAATCACATCATCAAATAATAGTTTCTTTTTTTGATCCATTGGATACATTAATTTCAATTGAATCACTTCTTCTATTTCTTTTCGATTTGAACTACTTGATTGTTTTATATCATTTGTTTTATAAAAAGGAGAATATACAAAATAATTACTTAATAACTTAATATTCGGTTCAAACCCTCGTTTCATTCGTCTTTCATTACTCGATGGCATAACACAAATAGAATGATTTTTTACTATTTTTTTAAATACATCTTGATAGTCTTTTAAGAATACTGGAGCTAGGGCAATATCGTTTTGTTCTTTGTATTGAAACAACAAACGTTCTAAGAATTCATTGTATTCATATAAAACATAGTACCATATCCCATCAATTAAATATGCTTTACGATGATTGATAAATTGGCTTTTACAATTAGGACAAATACATTCTTCATCAAATAATAATTCATTGATTGTATTTATTTTTTCATTGCATATCAGGCATCTTGATTCATTTGTTTTAATTGCTTGATGCAGTTTTTGATGGCATCGCTGTATGTTGAACATAAACAAATTCCTTTCCCTTCTGGTGAAGTAAAACTTCTTCCAATTCGACCAAATATTTGAATTAGACTACTACATGTGAAAACACTGTGATTGGCTTGATACACAAATACATATACATCTGGAATCGTAATTCCTCTTTCTAATAATGTAGTACTAATTAAACATCGAAATGATTTGTTATGGAATTCTTGTAATACTTGGTCTTTATTTACAAATTGAGAATGAACATAGGCATTGGATACAAATGGTTTTAATAAATAGTGCATTGTAATACAGTCTTGAATAGTGGGAACGAATAATAAGATTTGATGGGATTTATATTTATTTAAGTAATATATAATTAATATAAATTGTATAAATTTAGCACAAACAAATACTTTAGGAATAGGTAAAGGATGTCCATGTGGTCTTTGAAATAACGTTACAACTTCACTTTTGTGTAATAAAGTTTCATCAGGGGTAGCACTTAAATATAGTTTTTGTCCAATACAGGAAAGAGAAGCAATCGTTTCTAGTACTTCATTTCCTATATAAGGAAAGGCATCCACTTCATCCATAATTAATAAATCAAAACAATAAGGATAGCGATATAATTGATGCATTGTACATACAATAATATCTCCATCGATTTCATCGATATAGCCTTGGGCAACGCAAACAACATGTAAAGATGGAAATACGCTTTGTAGTCTATCTTTTAATTCAAGAACCACTTGTCTACGACTAATCGCAAAACAAACTTTCTTTCCTTCTTTTAAATAAGAACAAATACTTTCATATGTGATTTCTGTTTTACCAGCTCCAGTACAGGCATATAAGAACACATCTTTTCCTTGTTTTAATAGCGTACAAACTTTATGTGATGTTTCTTTTTGTTTAGGGGTTAGGGGATACTTTAATTTTGGACTTGTATTAATCATCTTTTTCGATAGTGTTACTTTTTTGATAGGCGTATTGGCATCAAGTCTAGAAAACATAATGCATTTTCGACAGTAATAAACACCTGAGTCATAATAGAATAATGTAGGGTCGGTATTGTTGCATCTAAAACATTTCATATTTATATATTCGTAAAAATTTTAAAAAACGCAAAAAAAAGAAGCTAATTAAAAAATATTAGCTTCTTTTAAGCGTTTACTTGCTTCGTATATAGCTTGTTCATCTTGCACAAGGGCAATACGAACATAACGATTTCCTTGTTGACCAAAAGCTTGTCCTGGTGTGACAACAACACCGGCTTTGTTTAATAGATCTTTTGTGAATGTCATTGAATCTACATAGTTATCTGGAATTTTAGCCCACATAAACATTGTAGCTGGACTTGATGGAACATTCCATCCTGCTTCATTAAAAGCTTTAACCAGTGTATCTCTTCTTTTTTGATAAGCTAAACATGTTTCTTTAATCTTTTCTTTTCCTTCTTTTAATGCTTTAATGGCTCCGTATTGAATTGGTTTGAAAATACCATAGTCCATATTTGATTTTAAAGTATCAAAAGCTTGTACAACTTCATGGTTACCTACAACAACTCCAAGTCTTGCTCCTGCCATTCCAAATGTCTTCGAAAAAGAATTTAATTCAATTCCAACTTCTTTAGCTCCTGGATACGATAAAAAGCTTTTTCCTTCTTTTCCATCAAATACTAATTCACTATAGGCATTGTCATGTAAAACAATAATGTCGTATTTCTTCGCAAATTGAATTAATTCTTTATAAAATGAATCAGGTGCTGTAGCACAAGTAGGATTGTTTGGATAAGAAACAATCATCATTTTCGCTTTACGAGCAATTTCTTCATCGATTTTATCAAATTGAATTAAATAATCATTTTCCTCTAACAATGGCATATAATGCACATCAGCTCCAGCAATTTTAGGTCCATCACTAAAAATAGGATAGTAAGGATCAGGTACTAAGACAATATCTCCTGGATCACATACTGACATTGGTAAAATACTAAGTGCTTGTTGAGATCCTGATACACAAAGCATTTCGTTGTATTCTAAATCAACGTGATATCTTTGTGCATACCATTCTTTAATAGCTTCTTTCATTTCGTCCATATCAGTAATGGCATATTTCCAATTTTCAGCATCATCCATTTTTTCTTTTATTTCATCAATAATAAAAGATGCAGGTGGAATATTAGGAGAACCAATTGAAAAATCAATCACGTCATTTCCTGTTTGTGCAATATAATCTTCCTTCATTTTTTTAATTTCCGTAAAAATAGAAGTACCAAATGCTTCCATACGCTTTGTTTGAATCATATATCCTCCAACTATTTAAAAAGGTGTCTTTACGACACCTAGTTTTATAAAAAATGTTTTTTTTATTTGTTGTTAAATCCGTATTTCTTGTTAAATTTTTCAATACGTCCTTGAGCAGCCGCGAAACGTTGACGTCCAGTAAAGAATGGGTGGCAGTTACTACAAGTATCTACACGCAATTCATCACCTTTGATTGTGCTTCCAGTTTCGAATTCAGCTCCACATGAAGTACAGATGCATTTAACAGTGTGATAATTAGGATGAATTCCTTTTTTCATACTATTTTCCTCCTTCCGCCTTAGACTCTTAGAGCCCAAAGTAAGTGCTATCAAATTTTAGCATTCAATCCTATAAATATCAAGATAATAATCATAAAAATTTGTTATAATAGAAGCTATGAAAGCACTACAACACCTTAAAACAATTACACATCATAAATTAAAAGTAACTTGGCTATGTTTTCGTTGTCATTTATTCAAACAAGGAATACTTCATGATTTAAGTAAGTACTCCTACATTGAATTAAAAACCGGTTTTACTTATTATCAAGGATATCGTTCTCCTATCGATGCTGAAAAAGAAGAAAAAGGATATTCTTTAGGTTGGCTT
>NZ_JBJEEX010000058.1:0-10213 GCF_051873495.1 Floccifex sp. | reverse complement strand
TATATTTTCAAACTTTTTCATAAATTCTATTGATTTTTATATAGTTAGCTTTCCAACAATTTAAAGTATACTTTAAATTGTTTTGATTTTCAAACAAATTAAAACTCATGAATCCATTTCCCTTGCATAAGGCGAATAAGAAAAATGATTCCTCTAAAACATAATTCCAAACACATTGCCATCCATATACCATATAAGCCAAAATGAAGTGATAAAAAATATGCCAAAGGCAAACGAACACACCACATACTAATAAAATTTAATATACTTGAAATGAAAGTATCTCCAGCTCCTCTGAACACACCAGCACACACGATTGATATTCCATATAAAGGTTCAGCAAAGGCTTCAATGCGAAGTACATTAATTGCCAGAGTTTGAATTTCAATATCTTTTGTCATAAAACCAATCATTTCTGGCGCAAAATAAAACATGAAGATTCCTGAACAAGCCATAACAATGGCTGCTAGTGATGTAATCAAGTATGACAGTGATTTTGTTGTTTTCCTTCTTTTAGCACCAATACTTTGTCCAATAATTGTTGTAGCCGCTTGTCCAATTCCATATCCTGGCATATAACACAAACTTTCTGCTGTTACCGCAAAAGAGTGAGCAGCAACCGCAACGGTTCCTAATGGAGCTACGATTCTTGTAAATAAGATATAAGACATTGAAGTAATGGTACTTTCAACAGTGACCGGAACACCTATTTTTAAGGTGTTTTTTAATATCATTGGCTCTAAGTGAATAGGCTCTTTTCCTTTAAGTAATTCTGATTTTTTAAAAATATAATACATTTGACAAATCATCGAAAAAACAATAGAAGTACCTGTTGCCAAAGCAGCACCAGTCACTCCTAAATTTAATCCTATAGGAAAAATGAAGAAATAATTTAAAACAACGTCTAAAACACACATTAAAACATTAAAAACACTTGGTATTTTCATATTTCCACTTGCCTGCAATGACACACTTGCCATCGCATTCAAACAGTGAAATGGAATAAAAAAAGAATAAACTCGTAAGTAATTCGTGGCTTGAGAAACAATTTCAGCATCTCCTTTTAGCCATATCGGAATATAAGGACTCAATACAATCCCAAAGAAACACAAAACGAAACTCAAGATTAGACACGCAATAAATCCTTGTTTCATAATATTACGCGTTTTACTTTTTTCATTAGCTCCAATACTTTGTGCCATTTGCACTGTAAAGCCTGCATTAAAAGAAGAAGATAACCCTGTTAAAAGCCATATTGTACTTGAAACCAATCCAATTGATGCCGATTCATTGGCACCTAAATGACCTACCATAGCCGTATCAATATACTGCATAGCGGTTGTTGAGATTTGTGCACAAATAGAAGGTAAACTCAATTGTGTAATTAATAAAATACGATTTTTTAATGATAAAGGTCGGCCTTCTATCAAATCCAAAAGTAAACTATTTCTCATATAATTTCTTTGCTTTATCTACATAGTTGATGGCATTCATTTTATTAGCTTCAACTTGTGAATCACTTACCTTTTTTATCACTTTTCCAGGTACACCTACTACAATACTATTATCTTCAACAATCATTCCTTCATGAATTAAGGCATTGGCTCCAATAATACAATTCTTTCCAATTTTACATCCATTCAATAAAGTCGCATTCATACCAATGACAGTATTATCCATAATCGTACAACCATGTATAATGGCGCCATGTCCTATGGTTACTCCATTTCCTATTTTAACTGGGAAACCAGGATCACAATGAATAATGGCATTATCTTGTACGTTGGAATTTTGACCAACAACGATTTTATCTTCATCTGCTCGTAACACTGCCCCATACCATATACTAGCTTCTTTTTGTACTTCGACATCGCCAATTAACACTGATGGCTCTAAAACATACCCTTCTATTTTAGGCTTTTTTCCATTAAATTCTTTTATCATCTTTTCCTCCTGGAATAAAACTATCAAATATCATGCATTCATAATTTACTTTGGATTCATTATATTGTTCTTGTGATTTAATTGTCCAGGCAACTCTTTTAAATTTATATAATTTATTCATTAAACGATAACTAAAAAACGAAGAACAACGAACATCAAAAGCTATAAAATCAGGACGCGTAAAACCATTCAACAAGAAATTTGTTAAAACAAAGGCCAATGGTTTATTCATTTTTTCATTTTGATAATGATTTTCAGATAATTGTCCTCGAATGATGTCATTACGATTTTTCCGTAGCCATAAAACAACACCTGGATGAAAGGATTCAATAACATAGTCACCACTATATTGATCCATTCGTTCACATACTTTTTTTACTGTTTCAATTGGTTTTCCTTCTGCTTTAATTTCAATAATCAAAGGTACTTTTCCATTGATAACATCTAATACATCATCAAATAAAGGAATCTTTTCATTTGATTTCTTTAATGAATATTTTTGACATTCATCGTAGCTCATTTCAAATAACTGACAATCCACATGACACATTCTTTTCAAAGAAGCATCATGAAACACAACTAGTTTTCCATCTGTTGTCATTTGTACATCTAACTCAATACCAAAACCATGTTCCACTGCTCTATGGAAAGCCGGCAAAGAATTTTCTGGATAATTTGTTTTGTTGTCAAACAAGCCGCGATGCGCATAATCATAAGATTCTAAATTTTCCCATTTTTCTTTAAAGCGAATGGAATTGGGTTTAATTGCCCATAAATACAATAAAACTAAAACAATTAATAAAACAACTATAAACATTATTTCCCTTCTATCTCTTTTTGAATTAAACTCGCATAAGCTTTTGAACCTTCTTCATTAGGGTGAATACCATCACTAGATAAATATTCAGGATGAGAGCTTGCCACAGTATACCAATCAATAATTTTTAAATTACTATATTTTTGTGCTAATTCATTTAAATACGCATTATTACTATCTTGCCAAGATAAAGTTGGACAATAGTTATTTACCCAATAAACTGTGCGATCTCCCAAGTAACTCATTAACTCTTCTGCTAGAAAATCATAAATAACACCATTCGTTCCCATGCAAACAATAACCGTATCTTTTAATTGACCATTGGCTTCAATGGTTTGTAAAGCTGTCTTTTCTTCTCCCATATGACGAGAAACAACAGCATCAATAACACAATCCGGATACATTTCTTTTATTTCATCATAGCACCCTAATAAAATAGAATCTCCTACAAATACTAAATTAGAAGTCGATACTTTATCTTGATTGTCTTGTTCCATCTTCTTAGTATTTTCTTCCATTTCTTGTTTCAAAGATTCAATGTCTTCTTTTTTATCTTTAGCTTGTACTAAACCAAAAGATCCTACACATAACGAAACAGCCAAGATTCCATTTGCGACCACCTTTTTCTTAACATTCAACAACACATGAAGAGCTATCGCAAGCACAAACACAATGAATACTTGTACAATAGGATAATCAAAGTGAAGATAGTTACAAATAAATAAAACAGGATATTGCCATAAATATATTTCATAACTAATCGTTCCAATATATTTTAATGGCTTCCATTCTAAAATACGTCCAATCCCAAAAGAAGGATAAATTGTCATCACAAGCATAACGACAAACAATAACGTAATTAGAAGCATTCCTCCTCTATACAACATTGTATTGTTTCCATCCACAAAAATAAAAATCAAAATAGAAACAAGTAGACAAAGTCCAAATATTTTTTTACTATCTTTTCCTTTGATTTTATAATTTTTATAAAATAAACCAATTGCACATCCTAAAAGAATCGCAAATACACGAGTATCAAAGCCATAGTAAACTCTTGTGATTCCTTGTGGTAGACAAAGTGCCATAGCCAAACAAGAACACATTGCTAAAATAATACATAAAATAATAGGATAATTTTTATTTTTCTTAGTAATTTTATTAAATACAACAACCAATAAAGGCCAAATTAAATAAAACTGCAATTCAATACTCAAATACCATAAATGCGTGAAGCAAGATGAATTTAGAATACGAGTAAAATAATCCGCATCTTGAAAAATCTGCCACCAGTTATTGTAGCCCAATAAAACCGATAATACTTCTTGTCTCATACCATCAAGCAAAAACGAGTCGATACAAAAATATACACTTAGCGTTAAAAACACAACCAATAATAATCCTGGATAAATTCTTTTAATTCGCTTTTTATAAAATTCACGAATTGAAAATGAATGAAAGTCTTGTTGTGATAACAAAAATCCTGTAATCACAAAAAACAAACAAACACCGTTAAACCCTCCCTTAAATGTATCCGGAAAAAAATGATAGAAAGTAATTGCAATTATTGCGATAGCTTTTAAGCCATCAATTCCTTTAATATATTTTTTCATAGCTGTTATTTTACACTTAATCAGCTAATAATTCTATAAAAAAATATGAACACAAACCGTGTTCATATTTTTTTAACCAAGAAGTGCTTTATCACTGGCAAATTCTTCTCCACTTACTTTTTCAAACATATGAAGAAGTTGTTCCACCGTTAAATTTTTCTTTTCTTCTCCTTTAATATCTAAAATAATTTTTCCTTCATTCATCATAATTAAACGATTTCCATGGGCAATGGCATCTTTCATATTATGCGTAATCATTAAAGTCGTAAGATGATTCCTTTGAACAATAGCCTCTGTTGTTTCAAGTACTTTACTTGCTGTTTTCGGATCCAAAGCCGCCGTATGTTCATCCAATAATAATAATTTTGGTTTCTGCAAAGAAGCCATTAATAAAGTAACTGCTTGTCTTTGTCCACCGGACAACAACCCCACTTTTGAAGTCATACGATTTTCCAACCCTAATCCCAATGTCTTCAACAACTCATAATATTCTTTACGTTCTTGTTTTGTGATTCCAATTCGTAGAGTTCTCTTTTGTCCTCTGCGTTTTGCCAAAGCTAAGTTTTCTTCAATATTCATTGTCGCAGCCGTTCCAGTCATTGGATCCTGGAATACACGCCCAATGTATTTAGCTCGTTTATGTTCTGGTAAAGAAGTTATATCTTCTCCATCGATAATAATATGACCTGAATCTACGTTCCAAACCCCGGCAATGGCATTCAACATCGTTGATTTTCCAGCTCCATTTCCACCAATAACCGTTACAAAGTCGCCTTCTTCAAGTTTTAAATTGATTCCTTTTAAAGCTTTCTTTTCATTTACCGTTCCAGGATTGAAGGTTTTATGAACATCTTTGATTTCTAACATGTTTAAGCCTCCTTTTTCACGTGTTTACTCGCATAGTTTGATTTCCAATATGGCACTGCCAAGAATAACGAAACAACTACAGCCGATAATAATTTCAAATCATCCGTTGATAATCCTAGTTTCAATACAATTTGAATGACAACATAATAAATAATGGCACCAAATACACATGACAATAATTTTAAGGCAAAGTTTTTAAATATTTTTGAGAATAAAACTTCCCCAATAATAACAGCAGCCAATCCAATAACAATGGCACCTCGTCCCATATTAATATCCGCAAATCCTTGATATTGTGCTAATAAACCACCACTTAAAGCAATTAATCCATTTGAAATCATTAGAGCCAATACTTTTGCACGATTGGTATTGATTCCATTAGCACGTGCCATATTTTCATTGGCTCCTGTAGCACGAAGCGAAGAACCAATTTCAGTTCCAAAGAACCAATATAAAATCGCAATCAAAACAACAATACAAATCACTAATACCAATAAAGGATTTTGAAGTGAGAAAGTACGTAAATAACGTGAACTTAGCGCTAAATTATATTTATCCGCATTGATTGGTAAATTAGCTCTTGAAAAAGTAGCTTGATCCCATCCCATTATATGTAAGTTAACAGAATACAATGCCAATTGTGTTAAAATACCAGATAAAATAGCGGGGATTCCAAAAGCGGTATGAAACAATCCCGTCACAAAACCAGCTAATAAACCAACAATAAAACTTGCGATTAAGGCAATATAAGTTGGAACATCCAACATAATTAAGACAATACAAGTGGCAGCTCCCGTACATAAAGATCCATCCACGGTTAAATCGGATATATCCAATATTTTAAATGTAATGTAAACACCAATAGCTAAAATTCCCCATATCATACCTTGGGAAATAGCCCCTGGCATTGAATTTAATAAAGATGTAATAAATGCCATATAAATCCTCCTAACCAAAAAAAATTGGAGAAAGAAAGAATCCTTTCTCCAACTCATTCATTATTCTTCAATTACTTCGTATCCTTCCGGAATTGTTACACCATATAAATCAGCCATAGATTTTACATATTTCTTAGTAACTTTTGGAGCAAATTGTACTTCCATTGTTGATACATCCTCACCATTTACTAAAATTTCATAAGCCATTTCACCTGTCTTATATCCTAAATCATAATAGCTAATAGATGATGTTGCGACACCACAACCGGAACAAATACCTTCTTCACCAGCGAAAATTGGTGTTTTATATGTATCTGTTGTGACAATATCTTTGATTGTACTTGTATTATTTGCGGCTGTATTGTCTGTTGGAATATAGATTACATCACTCTTTTCACATGCTGTTTGTGTAACCGATGCGATATCATTCGAATCGGTAAATGAGAAATATTCAACACTATATCCATAATCATCTTCTAAAATTTTCTTAATTGTATCACATTGATAAACAGAATTAGGTTCGGCTGAACAATATAGTAAACCAACTGTTTTCGCATCTGGGAACAATTCATGAATCGAAGCTGCTTGTTCATCAAGCGGTGCTAAATCACTTGTACCAGAAACATTCGTTCCGACTACCCCAGTCCAGTCATCAATTTCTAATGCTGTGGCATAATCTGTTACTGATGTACCTAATACAGGAATTGTACTTGTTGCAGCTGCTGCAGCTTGCAATGGAGCCGTAGCATTTGCCAAGATCAAATCCACTCCATCAGATGTAAATCCATTTACGATTGTGGCACAATTGGCAGCTTCCCCTGAAGCATTTTGTAAATCAAATGATACTTTATCACCTAATTTTTCTGTTAAAGCATCTTGAAATCCTTCCGTTGCTGCATCTAATGCAGGATGCTGTACTAATTGTACGATACCAATATTATAGGTATCATTTGAACCGGAATCAGAACAAGCACACATTGATACCGCCATCAATGCTGCCATTCCTGTGGCAATAATTTTTTTCATATCTTTCTCCTTCAACGATTAATTTATAAAACAATTTTATCACGCAAAATACATGTGTCAACGAATCTTTTACATTTATTTACATTTATAAACTTATTTTCAATTATTTTTTCATAACATTTGTAATTTTCTTTCATATATTATTATCACTCAAAATAAAAAATACCTCCTTATCTTATAACGTGATTACCCTATATCACTTATATGAAAGGAGGCGACTTATATATGTCCATATAAATTTTATCACAGATTTATGCAATAACAATAAATTAAATAGAAAACGAACAACATATCGTTTTCTATCATTCCCATTTCTTATCTACACTATAATAAAATCTTCATTACAATTGTCTTACAACTTTGATGGTTTTAATACAATTACATTTAATATCAAGTAGAAGAAACTAAAGATACCAGTAAACACAAAATAGTATATCCATGACCAATATTCATAAGAAAAGCGCATACTAAATGGATACATATAACTAAAATCATTTTGGAATTGTAGATATTGTATAAACACATAAATCAATAATGAAAAGCACAAAATAAAGAATAACCTTAAAATTGCTTCCATCCATATTCTTTTATGAATCACTTTCTCATCAATTCCTAATTGATCAAACACCATGTACTCATAAGCCAGTTCTTTTTTCCTTTTTGTCAGAAAAATAATATGAGTAAAAACAAGAACCATAAAAATAATAAAAATCACGATTAAATAAAAAATCACATCTTGTTCAATCATATCCATCATTTGTTTTTTTATCGAAGTATTATTAGTGAATGATAAATTATTTTTGCTGCAAAGAGATGAAAAAGATGATTCCAAAGGTTCTGTTTTAATATCATCTTTAAACGATAACGATACATAATTTATTTCATTGCCTACTAATTGAGAAGATACAAACATTTGATTTGGTTTACCAGTACAATACAAACTATCGTCAATAGATTTTCGAATAATCCCACCCACTAAAACATCTCTATTTTCAGAATTATAAGAATGAAGCGTTATCTTATCCCCTACTTTAATTGTATTTTCTTGATAAACAAGTGATTCATCATAAAATGTATCTGGATTCGAACTCACATTAGCATCATGCCATTGATTATCATTGGTTATTTCTTCCTTAGTATACTTTGGAAGATATAAATAAACTACTTCTCCACTTTTAAATGCTTCTTCATCAAAAGTTCCTTCATCAATATGATCTTTTAAAAACTCTAAATAATCATTTCCTTCTTTATAAAAGACAGCCGGAAAAAATTGTTTATTCCCATTCCAATCATATTCATATCCATATGTAAAGAAACCATCTTCTTTTTCTTTCCATATATTGGATTATTCCATTCCAGACCAAGTAATATACGTAGAATAATCAATATATGTCTTATTATAAGTATCTACTCCTTCATTTGTTGTCAATAAATCCAAAATAGTCTTATCAATTGCTGGCATAGCATATACATCTTGTGAAACAGATTGTCCTTTTTCATTTACATATTCTTGTGAATAAAGTATTTGTGGATTACTTGAGATATAAATATCACTTTGACTATTTATTTCATTATATTGATTTCGGTTTTGAATAAAATTTGACATTGATATGTATACCACAACTAATAACACAACCGGAATAAAAACTAGTAGTAATTGTTGTTTATAAGAAAAACGAAGTGATCGTATACACAATGAAAATGGTGATTGTTTACGATATTTCGTTTTTATTGTTTTTTAACAGTGTGTTCTTGATTTGAAAAAGTATTCATATTCATAGGAATACTTTGAATTTGCATCATCACAATAATAGAAGCAAAAATAATAGAAAGAATATAAATACCAATAGAGCATAATAAAATCAAAACAGGAACAGACAAAAATAAACTGATTAAAATAAAAATTAAGATAGGTAAAACCATTGTTTTCATCAATAAAGACAATAAATCTTTATACAACATTCCTGTATCAGCTCCTAAAGATTTAAGAATCTGTATTTCTTTAGTATGTTGATTTGTCCAATGATAAAGCATATATAAAAGTAATAACACCGCATAACAAACACTGAATCCTGACAACAAAGTAAATGGAAAATTTTGTTTAGCTAAAGGATCGTATGTAAATTCTACATTGGTATTTCGTACTATTTTTCCATCTAAATTCATCTCATCAAGAACGGTATCATATCCCTTTTTCGTATCAAAAAAGATATGCTTTGATATCACTACATTTGATGAATCGTCATATATAAATCCCTTAACTAGATTTTGATTTCCAAGCCAATTTATTGAATAATTATCTAATATTCCACATAAAACATATTCTTCTGTATTTCCATAGTCATCACTCAATAAAATTGGTTGTCCTAAAGTATAATCCAAACCCATTTCATCTAGTTTATACGCTTCAAGCATGATTTCATTTTCTTTTTCAGGATAATGTCCTTTTTTTAAAGTCAAATGATTTAAGTCAAAAAAATCATCTTCTACATATCCAATAGTTCCAACATATTCATCTTGATAATAGGCATTTTCTACTATATTCATCTCTACTTTATTTTCTAGCATCTGATGATTCAAAATTGTCTGTAAGTCATTATCATCTACATTAAAGACAACTGCTTGCCATGAGCCATAAAGCCGTTCATTTTGTTCTTTTTTATTTTCAAATATAAGAACTTGCATATATAAAGAAAACAAAATAATACCTAATGAAGCCGTAAATAATATCAATAACCTTGCCCACAATTTCTTATTCTTACTATAATATCGAAACCTATTCATACGATTTTACCTGTCCATCTTCCATATAAATGATAAAATCTGCATGTTTAGCTAAATCAATATCATGTGTCACAAGAATAATTGTTTGTGAAAATAAAGACTGACACTCCTTCAATAATTGAATTACTTGTTTGGCATTTTCTCTATCTAAGTTACCGGTTGGCTCATCGGCTAAGATAATATTTGGCTTTCCGACAATTGCACGAGCAATCGATACTCGTTGTTGT